>JAEORY010000290.1 GCA_016840645.1 Candidatus Borrarchaeota archaeon
TGTTACAAATTGTAACTTTTTATAACTACTTGAACTATTATTTTTAAGGATTATTTAATCAATCATTTCAAATTGTTATTTTGTAATCGTTCATTACATATACTTATTATATAAGTATTATTGTTCTGAGCGCGTAGTATTCCTTTGGCATATTCAAAGACTCAAAGAAAAGAAAAAATGAGGAAATGAGTTGATAAAAAGATAATGGGCTGTTCAAAAAGTTAAATCCTTTTTTGTAAAGATGTGGTGAGACTCAGCAATCCCAACATTTTAAAGGTAAAATTTTCTCACGAAACTTCGTCTTTGAAGCGTGGTAGTTTATTGGTTTTCATTAATTGCTTTCTCTAATTCAATTCCTTTCTGTTTTGTAAATTCTCCTTCAGAACGCCAGAGAATTTGTCCTTTTTTGTTTAGCAGGAAAATTTGAATTATTTCTAAGCCATCTACGTTAAGTTTTGGTAGAAATTCTTCTCTATTTGTATATATAGTTATTGTTCTTTCACGTGCACTCTTATCTGGAATACCTGCACGCATGGCTTCATCAACGGCCATTTGAAAATATTTATCACGGGCTTGAAGAGTTGGTATTTCGTAAAAGCGTAACTCGGGCTGTTTCTGGACGAGCTCAACCAGGAAAAACACCCATTGATCCACGGTCTCCTGTTGTTCTCTTAGGAAGGGCATTATAACAACATTTAGTTTTCCACTAAGATCTTGCGGCAATATGTATTTACGACCTTCAAGATTTGATCCTTCAATTTCCGGGAAATTCATCTTATCACCTCAAATTTTTAAAAGTGAAGTTTCATAGGTTCTCATTAATTGCTTTCTCTAATTCAATTCCTTTCTGTTTTGTAAATTCTCCTTCAGAACGCCAGAGAATGTGTCCATCTTTTTTCATTAAAAAGATGTAAATAGTATCTTCGTTTGGAATTTCAAGTCTTTGACGAAATTTTTTCTTTTTTATATATATGGTTATTGTTCTTTCGCGAGCACTCTTTTCTGGGATACCCGAGCGCATTCCTGAATTCACAATAAATCGAAGAAATGGGATACCACTGCGAATTGTTGGCAATTCGTAAAATGCCAAACCTAGTGTTTTGTGCATGAGTGCTTCCAAAAATGGTATCCATGTATCTACCAATAATTGTTGTTGCCTCTGAAAAGCAATAATTACAACATTAAGTGTTCCTTCAAGATCCTGTGGTAATAAGACTTTCTGCCCCTCTAGATTCGATGCTTCAATGATTGGAAAACTCACATCTCCCGCCTCTGGAAGCCCCTACCCTTTAGGGTGGGGTAATTGACATTATATCACCTAATAGCCTGGTTCAAAGATATCATTGCGAATCAAATCTCAATGTGGGAAAAGTTGAATTAGACCATTTTGCGCGGATCAAGTATCTCGTCTAAGTCTCCCTCAATTTTCAATCCTTTTTCTAGGATAACTTCTTTAATAGTCTTCCCTGTTTTATAAGCAGTTTGTGCAATTTCAGACGCTATATCATAGCCTATCTGCGGAATTAAATTTGTAACGATCATTAAGATTCTCTCTAAGTGTGTCTTTATTTGTGCCCTGTTCGCTTGCAACCCTTCTAAGCAGTTTTTCACAAAAGAGTTGATAGCTCCTGCAAGAATTCGAATTGATTCAAGGAGATTAACTATCATCAGAGGTTTGGCAACATTTAGATCAAGGATACTGCCGTATCCTTCCGCATAAGAAATAGCGGTATCATTTCCGATGACTTGAATTGCGACCTGTATTAAAGCCTCAGATTGAGTTGGATTGATCTTCCCAGGCATTATTGAGGAACCAGGTTCGTTGGCAGGGAGTATCAATTCGCTTAATCCCGCTCGAGGACCACTTCCCATCCAACGGATATCATTCGCCATTTTAGAGCATGAAAGGGCTAAAAGTCGTAGAACGCCACTCGTTTTCACAATTGAGCTATGTGAAGCAATACTTTCAGCCTTTACGGGATTGGTTCGAAAAGGGAATCCTGAAATGGCTTTTAAATGAGAAGCTACTACTTTTCCAAAATCCTCATGTGCACCAATTCCTGTGCCTAGTGCAGTACCTCCAATTGGAATATAATACAGTTCTTCACAAGCATCGTTTAGGCGAATCTGATTGACATTAAGTTGGCGAAGGTAGACAGAGAATTCAGTAGACAGAGGAATGGGCACGGCATCCTGAAGATGTGTTCTGCCCACTTTGACTATGCCCTCGAATTCCTCGATTTTCCGTTTTAGACTTTTCCGTAAGTGATCTATCGCAGGGAATAATTTAGCGTGAAGTACTTCCAATGTGGAGAGATGCATAGTCGTGGGAACTACATCATTAGAAGATTGGCCTTTGTTTACGTGATCATTTGGGTGAACTGGAAACTTTTTTCCCATCGGATGCCCTAGAATTTCATTTGCTCTGTTTGCTAAGACTTCATTAGCATTCATGTTGATTTGAGTTCCAGAACCGGTTTGAAAGATATCAATTGGAAACTGATCCAGATATTTTTCTTCTTCAAGAACTTCTTTGATCGCTTGAAGAAGTGCGTCGCCTTTTTCCTCATCAATTTCTTCTAACTCAAGATTTGACCGTAAACAGGCTTTTTTAACTTTCACTAGAGCTAAAATAAAAGATTTTGGAAACGTCTTTCCGCTTATTTGAAAATTCTGGATTGCTCTTTGAGTGTTAACTCCCCAGTATGCATTTATAGGGACTTCTACCTCTCCTAAAACGTCACGTTCAGTTCTTGTTTCACCCTTCATAATTATCCCGGCTAACTAGAGCATTTTTCGAATCCTTTGAATTGCTGTTCCTGGTTGAACGCCCTTTGGACATACCGCGTTACAGGCAAATATCTTTTCACACGCAGGAACACCATCTTCTTTAGCTACTCGTTTAAGCATCTCATCACGATGTTCTTCTGATAAACGAGTATCTGCTATAAACCTATCAGCTTTCGCTAATTGTGCAGGTCCTAAATAGTTTTTATTTTTAGCCTCAACAGGACAAGTCCAACACAGACCACAGAGGATACAATACACAAGATGTTCAATTTCTTTTATTTCATTTGGGGCTTGTTGAGATTCTGGTTGTTCATCTTTCCAGCCACGTGTGAAGTATGGTTGAATTTCGCGATAAAAATTCCAGAAACGCTCCATATCCACAACAAGATCCCTTATAACTTCCATATTCGGCAATGGTTCAACTAGAATTTCATTTTCAGGATCCCAGTCCTCAGGTACATCTCCAAATATTAATTCAGGGACTCGCGGGTGGGTATTAATTCCTTTAACTGTAGAGACCTGGGTCTTGCAAGCTAGCATCGGAAATTTATTAATGGTCACTCCACAAGCTCCACAGATAGCTCCTCTACAGGAATAACGAAATGCAAAACTAGAGTCATAATAATCTTGGATGTAATACAATGCTTCTAAAACCGTCATACCTGGAGTAATGGGAACTGAATATCGTTCATATCTTGAAATGGCTTTTTTTTTCTCTTGACGATAAATAATAAAAGTTCTTTCTTCCGCCATTAATATACACGCTCCTTTATTTCGAAAAGTCCTAGTTTGACAGGCTTAGTTTCTAATTTTAATCCGCCATCAGCCGAACGATTGACAAGAGAGTGACATAGGAATTCATTGTCAGAGCGACGCGGGAAGTCAATTCTATAATGCCCTCCTCTGCTTTCACGCCTCCAAAGTGCACCATAAGTAGTTACTTCGGCAATATCAAGCATATTACGCAATTCTAATGTGTGTTGTAAACCATAATTGAACTTTCTATCAGTTGTTGAAACGTGAACATTCAAGAAATCCTTTTGTAACTGCCTTATTGTGCTTAATGCTTTTGTCAATCCTTCTTCCGTCCTAAAGACACCAACTAGTTCGTTCATAGTAGTTCCCATAGCGTCCTTAATCTCTATTGGCTTTTTGCCATCATTTTTCTCCCATTGGTCAAATAATTGCTCAGTTTTTTGTAATGTCAACTCTTCTGCCTTTTTTACATCTGTTGTGGAAAGGGTCTTTTGTACACCTTTTTTTAAGAGTTGTTTCGAAACATATCTTCCAAACACTACCGTTTCCAGTAGTGAATTGCCTCCCAATCTGTTTGCTCCATGTACGGAGATACATGAGGCTTCTCCGATGGCGTATAATCCTGCTAAGGGTGTTTCACCAAAGTCTCCCCCATACTTCGAGGCTATTCCTCCCATACTATAGTGCTGACCAGGCTGGACGGGGATTGGCTCATCAATCGGGTCTATTCCAGCAAAGAACATTGAAATTTCCCTTATCCCAGGTAATCGTTCTTTAATTTTTTCAGCACCAAGATGTGTTAAATCGAGATGGACATATTCATTTTCAAATGCACGTCCTTCTAGTTTTTCTGTGTCGATTGCTCTTGCTACAATGTCGCGAGGTGCTAACTCCATGGCTTTAGAAGCATATTTCTTCATAAACCGCTCGCCTTCTGTATTAAATAAGAAACCGCCTTCTCCTCTCGCCCCTTCTGTGATTAAAATATTAGTTCCATAAAGCGTTGTTGGATGGAATTGCACGAACTCACAATCTTGCATTGGAACACCTGCCCGAAACGCGATTCCTAAACCATCGCCTGTATTTATGAGCGCGTTTGTCGACTTCTTGTAAACCCTCCCATATCCGCCAGTTGCAAGAATGACAGTCTCTAATTCAGACCTGAATATAACAAGTTCTCCCGAGTTTAGATCCAAAGTGATTAGCCCTGCAACTCTATCTCCAACAGTAATAAGGTCGATGACGTAGTACTCGTCGAAAAATTTCACCCCTCGTCGAGTGGCTTGCTCATAAAGAGTATGTAACAATGCGTGACCAGTGCGATCTCCTGCATAACAAGTTCTTGGAAATCCAGCACCACCAAAAGGTCTTTGTGCGATCAGACCTGACTCTAAACGCGAAAAAGGAGCCCCCATGCTCTCTAATTCGATTACTACTTTAGGTGCTTCCTCGCAAAGTAGCATAGCCGCATCTTGATCTGCTATATAGTCCGATCCATAAACAGTATCATATGCATGTCTTTTCGGCGTGTCTTCTTTACCCGCTTCAGTATTTTTTAAAGCAGCGTTGATTCCTCCTTGAGCTGCACCTGAATGACTTCTCACTGGATACACTTTGCTAATAACTGCGACATTCGATTCTTCGGAGAGTCCTAATCCCGCTCTTAGACCGCTCAACCCTGACCCTACAACTAACGCGTCAAACTCTTCTCTTCTCAACGACTAACCCCCTAAATGAAAAACAATTATAGATTTTTATAAAAGATCGATTTTTTACATGGTTAATTTAGAATGTTAAATTTCTTCAGGATATGCTATTCTCCTTAGAAACTTATCGAAATTGAAATGTAGTACTTCAAAGTCTGGCAAACTTTCTTTAACAAATGCCAAATCTTCCTTCGAGATTACTAGAAACAGAAACACAGGTTTTTTATGTTCATTGATGAGTTGGTTTGCTTTTATTAGAAAATTAGAAACCGTTCTCTTAACTTCATCGCTTAAATGAGCAACAGAAAATTCATCGATACAATAAATAAGATTTTTGTCTTCCATCGCATCGATTTCCGCAATTATTGTATCTAAAATCCTTTGTGCATTGTCTGGACGAAATATAAT
>JAEORY010000291.1 GCA_016840645.1 Candidatus Borrarchaeota archaeon
CCGACCAAAGTAAAGTTATTGATGCTGATAAATTTTTCAGAGAAAAGTACGATGAGTTATTAACTACCGTTAATGGCAAAATTGCACAGATTTATCCAGATCAACCAGACAAACTAATACCAAAAAGACAAGATTATTATAGACACTTTAAAGAAATGCGCGAGGGCATAGGCGGTTTACTAAATATATTTGATACTCCAGCAAATATTCCTTCGGAGCTTGTAAATATATCTGAATACACTAAACCAAAACAAAAGTTTCTTTCCATTGCGCAAAAAAGGTTGGGTGGAGAAACAGATTATGATGCTGTTGGGGGCTATCTTAATTACTTAAGACAAGCCACATATGCTACACATATAGATCCAGAGATTAGTAAGTTTAGAAGTCTTGCTAAGGATTTAGAAGAACTTACTAACAAAGAAGCTCGTCCCGCCGATGTTGGTAAACTCAACAACTTTTTGTGGTTTCTAAGAGAATACGCTAACTCTCTTGCTGGAAAAACTAATCCGCTTGATAGACAGATACAGGAGTTAATTCCTGGAGGTAGAACTACATTTAGGGCAATGAGCTGGTTGAACAGAAGAGTTAAGACCAACGTGATACTTGGAAATATATCTTCTGCGCTTGCTCAACCATTTAATATACCACAGGCTGCTGCTGATATGGGATATACAAACTATGCTCGTGGGGTCGGTAAATCTTTGGCTGAAATACTGGACGCCGATACCGCGATTAAGAAATCGGGATTTATTAAAGAAAGATACTTTAAGGGATACGCCAAATTTGACAGCGGCATTCTTAACAATACTAAAAAATTTGCGGCGTGGATCACAGGTGTTTTAGATGAGGTAAGCACTAAAACCATATGGAATGGTTATTACAACAAGGCTTTAACGGAAAACATTAATAATCCTGTTAAGTATGCAGACGATTTGACCAGAAAAATGGTAGCTGGTAGAGGTGTTGGCGAGGTTCCGATAGCCCAACAGTCTAAGCTCTTTCAGCTAGTTGCCCCGTTCCAGCTAGAGGTAGGAAATCTTTGGAATGTTTTTGGTGATTGGGTTGGTAGTAAAGGTGCGGCATCTAAAATGGTAAAGTTTTCTGTTGCAGCTTTCTTAATGAACAGGGCTGTGAAAGAGATCAGAGGTTCAGATGTAACCTTCGATCCAATTCAGGCGACACTAGAGGCGTATACGGAATTAAAAGAAGGTAAGCCAGCTTCCGCTGCTGGAAGACTTGCGGGAGAGGTTTTATCAAATGTGCCGTTTGGTCAGTCTGTAGCAGCAGCATACCCAGAGGAAGGGCTAAGATATGGAGGCGTGGAGTTGCCTAGTAGAAGCGAGTTTTTTGGAGAGGGCGATCCGACAAAGTACGGTTCGGGTTTATTGGCAGCGCAGGCCTTCGCAGACCCGCTATATAAGTTAATACCCCCTTTTGGCGGGCAGCAACTTAAAAGAAGTGTAGAAGGCGGTAAGACGTACAGCCAAGGGTACTCCGAAACCCCTTCAGGAAGAACTAGATTCGAGGTAGAAAAAGGCCCTCTTAGTATGGCGAGATATTTAACTCTTGGTCAGTACTCAACCCCAGAGGCGAGGAAGTATTTTGAGAGTCTTGGAAAATCTAAAGCAGAGGTGCTTTTAGAGAAGTTGGAGAACGAGCCTATTGAAAAACAAAACGAGATGATGGCACAATTAATGGAAGGAGATAAGCAACTATATAACCAAGTAGTCTTGAAGAAAAAAGATGAAGTTTTAAAAATAACGGATAGAGAAAAACAGATTAGAAATTTGCCTGTAAAAGACGGTTCAAGGGCACGGGCACTTGCTAAGATTTTGAAAAAAATGGACGAACAAGAACAAAATGAATACATGAAAAGGATGCTCGATCTTAAGGTTGTAAGCGAAAACGTATTAGAGCAGTTGAAAGAATTGAAGAGAGAGGGGGGAATTTGATTATGGCAAACGGCAGAATAAACAACAAAGAAATATACGAGCGCATAGCTAAGTTGGAAATCAGGATGGATAATATTTGTTCAGAGGTAAAGAAGATATCAAGTAATGATCTGGCGCATTTAGAAAAGAAGATCGATAACAACTCAGATAAAATCGACACTATTGAGAGAAAACTAGCCTATGCCGCAGGAGCTTTAGCAATCCTACAAGTAATAGTCCCTTTCGTCATTCATTATTTATTTAGATAACCTATGACATTAAAAGAATTTGTTGAAAAATATAAAGGCAGGGAACTAGATTATGACGGTTACTATGGCGCCCAGTGTATGGATTTGATGCACTATTACATTGACGAGGTTTTAATTGGCAGTCCTAGCCCACAAGTGCTAGCAGCACCAAGTGCAAAGCTAGCTTATCAAAATTTTAATAGACCTGATTTATTTACAAAATTAGACAACACTCCTCAAGGTGTCCCGCAGGAGGGGGATATCGTTTTTTGGGGAGGCGGGGAATATGGCCACGTTGCCGTATTCTTGCGAGGTACTGTAAATGATTTTACTAGCTTTGACCAAAACTATCCTACTGGTAGTGCTTGTCATGAGCAGTATCATAATTACTATAACGTTTTGGGCTGGCTAAGATATAAAGGAACTACAATGGAATTAAAAGATACAGAAATAGACTGGGCTGACTTTGAGGGCAATTTTCACACAGTAGGTTGGTACGTTCACGAATGGGAAGTGGAAAAAAAGGGAAAAGAAAGACTAGCAGACGAGATAAAAGAGAAAAATAAGGACTATGAAAGGCTCCAAAAGACGCTTTCAGAACAAAACTTGGCTATAACAAACCTTAGAAACGAAGTGGAATCCATGAAAAGAGACAAACTTGCACTAGAAGGCAAAATAGAGGCCCTAGAAGTGAAATTAGTTGCAGCAAATGAAGAGGTTACAGATTTAGAGAACCATTTGGACGAGCAGATGGAAAAGGTTACTAAATACTACGATCTGTCTCAGGAATTGAAATCTAAACTCAATAAGAATTTATATGGTTATACACGGTGGGAGAGATTTATCTCCTTATTCAGGAGGAGGTGAGTAGAATGAATAAACTTAAAGAATTATATGGCAAACTACCAAAAGAAGCTAAAGTCTTTGTTGAGTATATCCTTCCTTCTGCTATTATTACCGCTCTTGTTGATTATCTGGGCGGCCTGGAGTTTAACGATGTCTATGTTGCTGCTGTTGTCAACGTTGTTCTTATATTCCTAAGACAACTAAAACCCAGATACGAAAGATTGAAGAGCTAAAGTACAGACGGCGGGGACCACCTCGCCGCTTGTGTTTTAGAGTACCTTGAAAATAATATAAGGAGGAAAAGATGGGAGGCTAATCATGTATTTCTGGGGCGCACTATTTTTGATAGGCAAAAAGCAGAAGTGGGTTTTCGGAGTTATGAAGTGGGACACCGTAGAATTTGCTGAGGCTGAAATGAAGGAGTTTGTCAATAATTGGATGTGGCTTAGAAGCAAAGGTATTCCTTCTTCAGCAAAACTTATTAGAACTGTTATATGTACACCATCAGAATCGTAGGAGGTCGAGATGGAGACTATCAACGGGGTTTTGAGAAAAACCCATCCGATTTTGGTCTACTCGGAGAACGGGAACAGCAGGTATGCAGTTTTGCCAAAGGGAACCAAGGTTGTGATTTATCCACGACTTGCTACTTTATGGAAAGCGGAAATTTGCGGAGGTTTTTACAAGGGCTGGTGTTTTTACGTTACCATTAAGGAGATGGCACGGCTCGTTGCTGAGGATCTGTCATGAGATACAAGACAAGGAGGTTTGTCGTTCAGAGGGATAAGGTGTGTCAGGTATGTGGAAAAAAGGGAGTGCGTGGAAATAAATTAACCATACACCACATCAAACCAAAATCAGAGTACCCCGAACTTGATGACGATCCAGACAATTTGATTTTAGTTTGTCGAAAATGTCACGATTTAATTCATGGAATGTAGGTTCATGGAATGTAGGAGGTAGAAATGGCTATAAGAACAGAAGATATGTTGAAGGAAATCAATCGACTTCTTGATAAAGGAGTTCAGGCAATTCCCTCATACAAGTACGAGAAGATTGATTTTCCAGCTGCACAAGGGGACGAGGAAACGGTTGTTTTGGTCATATCCGATCTTCAGATTGGGCACAGAACCCCGACTACCACAATGAGAATTATCGCAAACCGAGCCGACAGACTGACACGGAGATTTCTAAAAATCGTGAGCCTTCACCGAAAGGCACATCCTATTAAAAGGTGTGTGGTTTTTTTGCTCGGCGATCTAATCCAGTCTGAAGAGATTGGTTTCAAAGTTAGTCTAGATGAGATGGAAGCGGTTCTCATGGATCAGATTTTTGAGGGAGCGATCCCCATCCTTGAGAGAATGCTTCTAACTTTGATGCCCCACTTTCCTGACGGAATCGATGTTTATACGGTCAGCGGGAACCACGGTAAGATCGACAGATTTCACTCTGAGTCCACCAACTTTGACACGATAATCTACCGATTCTTGAAAGGGAGGTTGCGCCAGCAAAAGGGGATCAAGTTCTACATCGAAGCCGCCAAGTTCTATCAGAAGGTCAAGATCTATCGCAAGGTGTTCCTGCTGGTCCACGGTGATCAAATTCCCATGTATATGAACCTCCCGTGGTATGGCATCACAACCAGAGCAATGAGATGGAAAGGTTCTTTGGAAGGCGTTCCGTTTCACTACTTGGTGATGGGTCATTTCCATGTGGCAAGTTCTATCAACTGGAACGACATGAGAATTCTAGTCAACGGGTGTTTTGTGTCTGATGACCAGTGGGTACTGAAAAAGATCGGCATGTCTTCCAGCACGGTTCAACTGACATTTGGGGTTCACCCACGACAGGGAATCACCTGGATGTACCAGATTAAGTTGGATTAACATGAAAGGAAAATTGGTTCGAGACATAGCTACAGTACAGATGGAAGGAAAAACTGGCAGAATAACCGCTGTGCTGTTAAAAGATACGTTGGTTTCGTGTGTGCCGGTTGACGAAACTCAAAGGGATTTCAAGGTTATCGTTTTGAGTGGAAAACACAAAGATAAAACGTTTTTCTTGCAGAAATGGCAGATAAGGATGTATGTGCAAGAAGAATAACCCTACGCCCTCGTTTATTGGACTATTACAGTCTTTAAGCGGGGGCTTTTTCTATTCAAACAGCAGATACCCCGATATAACCGCCAGTGCTAAAAGCCCCAGTAAGGATACGATAAAAACTACATCTTGTTTCATGACTAATTTTGTGGCGTTTTTGCCACATAGTAAACGATCAGCCCTGCATATAAAAAGGTAAACCCATCATAAGCCTCGAAACCGTAATACAAACCATCGGATAGTATGAAAAATGCAGAGAAAACAGTCCAGATCAATAAAATATATCTAATCAATGACAACCTAATCACCCCTTTCCCTATAATTCGATAAATCATACCTATCTAAAAAATCACAATGAGGACATTCATACTTAAAATTATATCCATATACCCTCATCTTAGAACCACAATCAGGACAATAATTTCCTATTCTTAATCTGCCTAGAAATTTTTTTATCATATAGGGCCTGCAATTAAAGCTAGAATAAGTACTACCAATAAAAATATTAACATCGCCATGGGTACGCAACCGT
>JAEORY010000292.1 GCA_016840645.1 Candidatus Borrarchaeota archaeon
TCAAAGAGGATTTGATTTGGTGGAGTCAATCTATGCAGGTATGACCATTATGGCAAGTATATGGGAGGTATCTGGTGTCCAAGAGGGCATGCTTAACAAGGAACAATTGTTAGAACGGTTACCGAAACACTTTCCTGAAGCACCAGCTGATTTCATAGAAAAACTTGAGGAAAATTTGTGAATACACTTTTTATTCACTTTTTTGGAATTTATCTTAACAAAAAGGTTTTTTATCGGGGATATTCCGACAATATGTAGATAATACGCGACTTTAAAAATATCGTAATTCTCTTTTTACTTTACAAAAGGGGGTATCAATTTTCTCTCAAATAACTCAGACTCCGTCGCAAATTAAAGTGGCCTTTATCGGTTATCCTAAAGTGGGTAAAACATCCATGATCAATCTTTTATTAGGAAAGGCGCCTCAATTAGAATATAGGCCAACTATCGGACTTAATTTCGGACAGAAAATGATTAAAAGCATGCTCGGGGAACATGAGCTTAATTTATGGGATTTCGGAGGACAGAAGAACTTCTGGCCAATGTATAATTCCTATCTTCTAAATACTAAACTATGTATAGTTGTAACGGATTCTACGCCTACAGGAGTTTTGAAAACAAAAATGATCATTGATTGGTTAAATAAAAGAGACGATAATGGCGGGGACAAGATGAGAATAATCGCTCTGGCAAATAAACAGGATTTATCTGGAGTTATGACAGCTGAAAGAGTAGCAAACGTATTGCGTGTGACAACTTATCCTGTAGTAGCGATTGATCCGCTGCATAGAGAGAACGTCATAGAAATATTGAAAACACATATCGAACAAGTTGTTAAGGAGGAATGAAATGAACGACATCCTTGCAGTGTTTAAGATTAAATTCGAAAATACTTCTTATACATCTACATGGATCTCAATTACATAACCCTTTAGGCAATTACAAATCAAGTAAGTTACATAACTAAAAACAACTATAAAAAACTGTAAAGACCACCTATAGCATAAACTCTTTTTAATGCTTACTTACGTTTTCCGAAAACCATCCCCAAAAGGAAAAAGACAACTAAAGAAACTCCAGCGTAGCCTATCACTCCAATATTTCGGACAATCGGCGTTTGATGCAAGAATGGGATACCGAATATTCCCACGAGACTAAGGACACCGCTGACGATCATAGAAATTCGCACATATTTCTCTAGGCGATCTATCTTGAATACTGGTGCGGCAAAGAGCATTGAGAGAGCAAAGAACAAGTCCCATGCCAGTATGTCCAGTGCATAAGCCACTGATGGCCAATTGAAAGAAAATAAAACAGAATTCCAGGGGAATCCTGTTGCTTCAATCTGGCGGCTTACGGTAAGGATAACGAAGTGGACACTAGAAGTAATGCCTGCCATAATGATCATAAATGCAAGCGCAGTAAGACTATACTCTTTAGTCTCAGGAGAGGCATAACTGTGAACGGCAACCATTACAATAACCATTAGTGGTGCCACCACGATGATAAGCAATTCCAATATAGTGAAGTAGGGATCACCAATTGGGTCTAGCGGGGATTCTAGTGAGAGTAATCCCAGAACCAATGTAGGTAGGTATGCTGCCAAAACTACAAACACAGCAAAGGATGCTACTTGTCCTAGCATACGATTCATTTTAAGAACCTTCTACTAACATAAAACACTAATGCCAATGCCAGTATAAATCTCGCCTTTTTTATATTCAATTAATTACCGTTTTTTCGGTTAAACCACTATTTGGAGTATTTTCCTTTTTGAATTTTACCGTTCTTTTAAATTGACATTTTTTTTTATTAAACATAAAGTTTGTACTACAATTATCGATATATTTTTATAATTAGATCAATATAATTTTATCATTTCATTTGAATTTACACTGCACATAAGCGTCGATGGATCAAAAAGACTGATAAATGTGTGCCAATTATGCTCGCCGCACTCTATCGACTCTCTTTGGCATGTATTTCTCATAGGTCTATATTTCAGTGTAATTTAATTTGTAAAGTATCGTATCTCGATTTTTCAGTGGTTTTCTGTCGTATTTGTTGAATTTGCATGCCACTAAAAAAAATTATGGAGGTTTGATAAAAATGGTAAGTAGAAACGTGGTTAGTACCGAGTCTAATGGCATGCGCACCCCCGAAAACCTTCTACCTAAGACAAAAAATGATTTGGAAAATGCTACAAGTACTCAGGCTACAACATTCAAAGCACTGCAACGCGAAAACACAGTCTACGAATTTTTCGTAGAATTAAAAGAGGATGCCTTTACTGAACAAGGATTTATTGATCTTGCAAAAGCGCGCAGTTTATATGTTTCTGGGGCAGGACAATTTCTTAGGAATTTAAGATTGGAAAACTGCCTCAGGCAAAAGGATATAGCTGAAATAATCAGAGTCACTTATGTGAACGTGAAAAGTTGGGAACATAATAAGAATAGAATACCCTTACAATCGTTAATTACCATCGCTGAAACCTTAGGCGTCTCTAGAGACAAAATTTATTCGCTAATTGATCAAGGAAAATTCACCACCAAAAACAACATCCCTGTTAAAGTTGAAAGAATTCGTAAGTTGAAAGAATTCGTAAGTTCATAGAATATCTTAATCCTATTAAACACTATGGCAATGTTCAAATAACTTTGTTCGAATGCTGCCCTGTCGAAACACTTCTTGAAATTAAAAATACATTTAACGTAAAACCAAAATCTCAGGGTAGCAACTGCAAAATAATCGCTTGCAGAGAATTACACGACTTTCTTACAACGTTTTTCAGATACAGTAAAGTTCCTAAAATACACCCTCCACTTACAAATGAAGTTAAAGGCTGGTATAATGACAATATCGATCTGAAACGCTCTATAATCATTCCATGCCTCCAGAGTGATGGATATCATCAATCACGGAATCAAGGCTATAGTGAAGTAGGACTCGTTGGCAATAGCAGAATTTTACATCACTATTTCGTAGATGCAATGTACTACGAATATGGCATGTTGCCCTCTTCTTATTATTGTGATTTTGCAGAGAGTCACATCACCTACTATAAAAACAAGTCAATGAAAGGAATCAATGATGATGTATTTGATCTTGGTAAGAGTGCAAAGACATCCCCAGCACATGGACAATCAATTGAGGAATACTTAATGCAACCACAACCACACTTGGATTACTTACTTGATGCATCAGAAACTGAACAGCAAATTGCCTTACGCATCTGGGCTTCAACTGAAGGGTCAATTTCTGTAACTAGAAAGGATGGATATGTTTATCCTCGTTTAAGGATTGGATGCGCTCATCCTGACTTAGTTAAACAACTACAGCAAATTGCACGACGATTAAAGATAAATTTTATTATCTCAAAGTCAAGATGTAATTGGTCTGGAATCCAAGGACTTTATAACGTATCGCTTAGTTCATGCCTACAATTCTTAAAATTCGGAGGTTTCATTAAAGGCGTCAAGATAAGTTCGAAAAGTAAATATCACGAAGGCATAGATAAAGATGTCCTCTTCCTTGGAATCCTTGAATATAAAAAATGTGAATTGGAAAACAATCATCTAAAAAAACTGCCAATGCAGCAAGTACACCATGAAATCAATAAAATCGTCGAGAACAGAAAATATAAATCGGTGGACTATTATATCAACTACTTTTCTTAGAAAGATTCGATACTGCAAAAGAGGAGTTCAACTCCTCTTATTCCAACAAAAGCGGATTTTGTCACTTCAGTATTACGGACATGTAGTTACAAATAATACACTTCTTTAATAGATGAGACTTCGCTGTATGTAAGATTATAAGTAACTTGCTATAGCTACAGATCCTTTAGTAAACCTCAAAGTCGATTGGGGCATGATTATGGAAGACGTTATTGCGGTTTTTAAGATAAGGTTCGACTTAACGAAAGGTCCAGTAGTTGAATGGAAAAAACAACGGGATAATGGGAATGGATCCTCACTTAATTTTGAGGATTTCGCTGTTAACTTTTATATGAACTTCATGGGAGGAAATCAAAAACCGATGGCTTTACTTTTCGAAGATTTCGATGTATTAGCGTTTTCAAAAGGCTTAGATTTATTGGCAGTATTCCTAAATAAGTCTATAAAAATTGATCACTATGAGAGTTATTCTCGATTGGCTAAGAAATTGATAGAAAACGGAAAGGAAGCAATAAAGATCAAAGAATTAGAGGAAAAAATAGAGGAAAAGGCGATTCCTATTGAATTGGTTCTAGGTGATCTCGGACGGGTACCCTATTCAGTTTTAGAAGGATTAGTTAATAACTCAATTGCGACTGCTCAAGACTACTGTCGACTTTATGACAATGGAATATTGCCAATTGACAAAATAAGAGGTTTAGGACCCAAGAGAACAGAATTAATTTATGCTGCCTGCAGAAGATACCTCTAAAATAATATTAAAATGAAATTAATGATTTCATGTTAATAGGAGACATATCGAGATTTTTTCATCTAAAATTGGTAAAAAAAAGAAATTGAGAGAAGGTTATTCTTTTCCCCAGAGTCGACCACTGAAGCGATATAGAGTTAAGAAGTAATAAAGGAATAATATCAAGCTTATCATAATGGTTGCTGTCTTGATGTTCTTCCATACGGCATAAGAGTTCGTCGTAAACCAGACAAACTCATCAAAAACGTCTTGTGCACTACTAAATATACCGAAGACGATAGCTAGGATCATAGACTCCCAGCCCAATCCTCCAATAGCGGGATATATTTTTCTGGCTCTTAGTGCAGCTATAAATAATACGAGGAAAAGAACCAACGCCATGCCTTCTAAGACGACATCAGCGACATTTGGTGAAACAAATTGTTCAATAATTTGCATGTTTATTCACCCCAGAGTTGTTTCCCATAGGCTGCAATTCTCAAGATTCCAATAGCTATTAGAAGAAGCCCTATAATTGTAAAAAGTCCATCTAAGAAATCGAATGTGCCATAAATTACACTAAAAGAAGCAGCAACATCTAAAAGTCCTTGAGTTTCGTAAAAGTTTTCACTAGCAGTCGCAATTGTGTCTAAGGCGTCGAACATAAAAATGCAAAGTAAATGCAATAAAGCCAAAGATAATTTCCAGAAATCCCTCTTTAGTGAGAACGGGATAGTTTCTCCAAATCAGTACTGAAAGTATTACGATAACCGCGCCAACGACAACTAAGAATACTTCTCCAGTCAATACCGCTACATCACTTGGGTCTGTTGGTAGAACATAGCCCTGCATCTTGACATTCACCTTCACATTAAGTTCAGGGCAGGAACTGCCCGTTGAGCCTGTTTGACATGTCCTGTTGAGGAATGGATGATTCAGGAAGCCATACAACTTGTTGAATGGTAGTTCACCGAGAAAGTAAGGAACCTACAAAACGCTTATACGTCAATCACCCCCTAACAAGTTAGGGGGCTTGTTCCGTGAGGAGCAAGAGTAATTGGTTGATTAGCCTAAGAGAGGTCATGGTGGAAACAACATGGCGACATCTACGTTATCAGGAGAGTTCAAGAACACACCAGGGGATGCTTCTCTAGTCCCTTGCTCTGTAAACGGTGGTTTAAACAGAGAGGAAACTCTCAGTGATCATCGTATAGTACTGACTGATAA
>JAEORY010000293.1 GCA_016840645.1 Candidatus Borrarchaeota archaeon
AACCTGACAAGTCTTGATTTAAGAGATTGCAGCAAAATCACCGATGCTGGCTTAGGGCACATTAGCGGCCTGACAAACCTGACAAGTCTTGAATTAGGTTGGTGCGATCAGATCACCAATGATGGCGTGAATTGGCTGAAAAAACATCTTCCTAATCTCAAAATATATCGCTAATAGCGCAAAAGACATGGGAGTTTAACAATGAGATTGTAGGGTCTGATAATATATGTTATGTTTCCTCGTACTTCCATCCATTTTGAGATGGTGAAAGGCCATATTAATCAGGCTCCCAGTCTAACAGGTCAAACAACCTGACAGATTTATGGGTTAATTCTTCGTTCTTCTTCCCTAGCTTCCTGCTAGGATAGCGTTTCCATAGCAAATTTACACTAGTCTCCTTTTATAGAAAGTAAGAGTTTACCCCTGTTTTTTCTCCTATCAATTCTCAATTTTGATCTTGGCGTTTTTTTTGATCTCATTTGCCTAGAGAATTAGGCAACAACCCAGGCTTACGATAGGAATTAGGTAAGATTATTGGCATAAAGCAGGGTAATATTAGTTTGATGGAACGTGGTAAGCGCCCCATTGGAAAAAAAAACGCGGAAAAGTTAGCCGACTTCTTCGGTACTGATTACCACATGTTTTTGTAAATTAAACATACTTCCCTTTCCGATTAAGAAATTCAAGATTGATCAGGGTCTGATAATTCCGCATTCACGATCAATATAGGGTCCCAGTCCAAGTGTGATGATTCCGAAAATGCTGTAGTAACCGGCAACAGCCCCAAGAGCTACATGACTTATGCAAGCATTCATTTCATGAACGGTCCGCGTTTGCGAGTAGACTTTATGTCCGACTTCATAAATCAAGATGGCATAAGCGAGCGCCGAAACGACTTCCGCAGCGCTCACTAACACTGTTAAGCATGCAGGTAAAACGCCAATAAATGGGTGAGCCATACCCTTTTTTAAAGTCATGTGGACCTGATACATTCCTAATTCCTGAATCTGACTACAGGGATCTGGCGTGGTTTTCATAACGTTGCCTCCTCAAGTTCCCTGCATTTTAGTCAAAATATAATTACGATTCAATCGATAGTTGGAAGGAATACAGCCAAAAATACATATTGTCCAGATCCTCACAAGAGGGTTAAGGCCCCTCTCCTAACTATTTTTTCTTTATGGGGGCAGTTTTTTCTGGAATAGCGTCTTTAGTTGGACTTGGACATATCTTAAAACAAATCCCAATCGACGTAATTCGTGATATCGGGGAACACTTAACATCCGGAACAGATCCAGAAGTTCTTAAAGACAATCCCCCATTGATTGAACTAACAGGACCTCGGAGGCATCTCTACCGCGGTCATTACTACCGGGTTCTAGATGAAACATCGCATTCGTCAACACATGATGCGTGATCGAAACGTAAAGCAGATTAAATACAACGGAAAAGAAACCTAAATTGCGCGTTTGAGCCTTCCATCTTTCTAAAAAAATTATATAATTTTGTTTGGACGATATCCCACCAATTCCTCTATCGCCCAATCAATCTGACTATTGATAAACTCGAGATCCTGCTCTTCAAACCGAAAGTATTGCTTCCTCACATACGGCTTATTTCCCCCTTTGTACCCATCTACCGGAACAAATTCTGACTGTTTCTTTAGGTGGCAAAACTCGGCAATAAAATGGACAAATCCTTTTGGGTCATCGCGAACATCTTCATACCGCGCAAGCACGTAGTTATCCACAAATGTTCCAAGCTTAAGGTAGTTATAGATTTTATAGCGACGTAATTCTAAAACATTGGTAAACGGCCTTCCGGTCCAGGGATTGTAGTTGTCAATTTCTGAATAGAAACCCTCATTATAATAGACCTTATTCACTTTCCATTCAGTACTGATAAAATAGGAAAAAGAACCAGTTAACAAGCTATCATGCACGTGCCACGGTTTCAGGTAAAAACTTCGCAGCCAATCATACGGGTCTCTTACCATGACAATAAACAGACAGTCTTGCGACCCTGCATAGTCCACAGCATTTAAGGGATACTTGAGGTCCTTAAGCTTTTGGTGATCAGTCGGGACCCCATACCACCAAAGAAAATGCTTATGACCAAATTCTTCTTGGGGTGTTTTTTTTAGATCAGGGAAATTCCTGAGCAACAAAAATTTGACGAAATTTGTTCCGCTGCACCTTTCGCCGCAAACTTTTAATCGCTTCGGAGAGTTTCCTGAATAGTGATTGAACTCATTCTCGAATCCACTGCCTAGCAAAGTGTTCAGAAATACAAAACCGATAATAATAAATATACGCATAATTATAGTATTGATAGCACCCCCTGGTAATATTGATCAATGTTAGCTTGATCAAAGCACCCGCTTTCTATATGCACCGAACTGTCATCATAGACCGAAAAAACTCTAACTTTTTAAGCCCGTTAGCTGCTCCTTCGCCTGGATAATCACGTCTTTGGTGTTCACAAATCGCCTGTTTTTTTTCGCTTCTTTGATGATTTTTTTCAAAGCCTCAGCTTCTTGTCCTTCAGAGCACTTATACTTTGTGGGTTCTTCAAAATGCTGAATAACGTCACTTTTTAGCGAAGGAAACCCGATGAATCGTCTTTTTTGCGGCGTTAAAAACATCGAGTGTTTGAGGTTCTTTTTCCCACCATGCATCTTAATGATGGCCTGCTGGAAATTCTCTAGCCTTTGCCGACCAATGTCATCTGTAAGCATTTGGGTTAATGAGTCGATATGCTCTGGCATATGTTTTGGGTAATGGTAGACATATTTATTGCCCCGCTCTTCTAAATAACCCTCAACCATCTGAATGAGATCTTGAACAGCCTCTGTTTTTGCCAGGGGCATAAATGTAACAAACTCAAACGAAAAAATATACTGATTTTCTTCCTCTTTAGCTGTTGGAGCGACTCCCCCCTCCCCTTTTGAAAAGTGAACACCACCTTGTAAACGAGCAAATAGATTTAAAATTGGATGAACACCTTTATTATCTAATTCCTTTAATTCTTCTTCGATCCGACCGAATAACTCGATGTGGAGTTCGCGAGCTTCTTCAAGATCCTGAACTTGAATCAACCAATTTATATTGAATATGGAGTCGGTATAGGCGCGAAGCGGATGATACATAACGTGAGACTTTCCACATTCTATCACATCCCCAGCAAAACCGTACGTACTGATCGCTGCAAATTTTAGTAGCCACGGTGTATATTGACGTAGTTGATTCGTTTTGGTCACAAGATCAATGATTGGCTCCCCTGCTTCATTTCTAAAAAGGCTAAAATAATCGCTGACATCTGAGTATTTTCGGCACTTAGAATGTTTCTTACTCGTTTGTTTAAGAGTGGTCACACGAATGCGTGGAAGACGATGACCCTCTTTCTCATCCATATCAACGGGAATAAACATCGCCATATAGTGCCCGCTCACCATCCAATCGTTGACCCTTAGCCCTTCCGCTAAATCAGCAACATCTTGGTAAAGAATATTTCTCCTTTCCAATGTAAATTGTGGAACTACTGGTATTTTGATTTTGGTCACAAAAAAGCTCGCACCCAAATGGGCGTCACGAAGCACTGAAAAACGTTTAGGATTCTTTGTTGCAGAAAGAACGATCGTTTTTCCATTTGGCTTGACGACAGTTAACTCTTTTATATCTTCTGTGCAAGGGGCATCACTCGGGCCGTAGCAGCCATTAGCCATGATACCAGCTAGTGAAGCCTTATGAAGCGTTGTCATGCGCGGCCTAAAGGCGAGGCCCCGTTTATCGAGAAATTTTTCGGCTTTATCAACAGTGACACCTGGCGAAACTTCCAGATAACGCTCATCGTCATCATCGACAATATGCATAAATTGCGCCGCTTTAGAGACACGAAAGGCAATATCAGCATTAATCGCCGTCGTAAATCTAGATAAAGAAAATGATTCTGCAAATTCATCTTCGGTGCGGCGCTTTCTGGCTTTGGAACAAAAAACACCTAAGAATAAATCATACCAATGAGCTTCTGGAGTGTCGTATCCAGCGACAGGAACAGCAATGACCTTCTCTACATGCTTTCGGTTATACTTCCAAATTGCACTGATGACTTCTTGGGGATCTTGATCGAGATTTTGAAAATCAAGAACCCAAGCGTCCGGCTCTTCAAGATTGCCGTTGTAATTTTTCCATCCGGTTTTCTCTCCCCCGTACTGAGGGAGAAGGCCCTCAAGAAACTCTTCCTTACTGATACACTGCATAACCCCTCCTTATGTAGAGAATCTGCAGTGTACTGCCTCATTACGTTCAGGTCAAATTATGTCGATGGGGTGATAGGGATATCAATGTTCATTTTTTTTACGATTTCACGGTTTTCTCTTTTATTTAGGAACTCTTCGATCTTTTCGTCGTATTTCTTGTCAATCGCCAGAACAAATGTTAGACCCTTCCTCTTGTACTCTTCACCAAGTCTTTTACGCAAGCTCTTCAGTCCTCTTACTTTTGTTTTCGGTTTATCTGATTTAGGTTTTGTCTCTTGAGAATGTATTCGTTCTCGATATTTCTTGTAATTACATTCTCTTCCAGTTACCTTCTCATTAATCACTGTGTTGATGATTTCCCTCTCGAGCTTATCCTCAAGGCGCAATTTGATAATATTTTCTACTCTTAAGGCTTCTCCAGCCCCAACAACCGCAGATGACAGACGTTCAGAGATGCTCCGATGGGTGACAGTTTCACCTGCTGGAGCTGCAGTATCAACTGACGGAGGACTTGGTTCACGTCGAGCTGGCGACTCAGGCCTTGACGTCGGCTCCGCCCCAGATGCAGCGATTTCAGAGAGGCTCCGACGAGTGACAGTTTCAACTGCTGGAGCCGCAGCATCAACTGACGGAGGACTTGGTTCACGTAGAGCTGGCGACTCAGGCCTTGACGTCGACTCAGGCTCAGGTATCGGAGTTCGGATTGGTGAAAGATTATCAGACCATCTATCCCATAAGATCGCGAAAAAGATGTTGAGGATTGGAATAGCAAGAACAGCACAGGTTCCATAACTCTTCTGGTGAATATCGCGAATAAGCGGATTTTCTGTGGCCTGCTTGAGGGTGCTCTCATTTAAGGTCTCGAGAACGACTTTTGTGATGATTTCAGCGAGGTTTGAGACTGTGCTGACGCCAGGGACATAGTCGCATCCCCTAGCGAATTTAACAGCAAATGATGTATTAGATTCTACGTCCATATTAAAAAAAATCCTGTTAAGTATCTTAAAAACAATAACATTTTACCAAAATGGGCAAAAAATAGCCAGATCTTAAACCACGCCCCCACCTTATTAGTAATAAATATTTGAATCCTAAAAGGTTAAAATAGAGCTATTTCGGACAAACAAAAAGGAGTTGATTTTAAATATTTTTTGATATATACTGCTTTCGTAACTAATTTATTTTAAAGGAGTTTATTATGAGTTCAGTACCTGCAACACATTGTCAGTACAGAGGGGTGTGTTGCGTAATTCTCTATGAAGACTCCTTCAAAAAGTATGCCAAAATCAAAATTGAGACTTGATAGGAGAAAAAAACAGGGGTAAACTCTTTTTTACTACAAAAGGAGGATACCCCATGAGCCACAAGAATCGTGACT
>JAEORY010000294.1 GCA_016840645.1 Candidatus Borrarchaeota archaeon
CACCATTTTTGTTAGGTTCTAAATCAATAGTTGTACTATTGCCTTCACTTGGAAGTTTAAGTGTTTGTTTCTCTGCTTTTGTTGTAGTTTCTGTTTTCTTTTTAGTGTCAATATTTTCAATATCGGAGTGACCTTGATCTTTTGCCCAACTATGCACTTGTGAAATGTATTCATCCTCGCTAATTTTGTCTTCAGGTACTACTTTTTTAGCAGTTTTACGTTCATCTCTAAGACGTGAAATCGGTCTTCTGTTGGCATGAATCCTTCTGAGTTTCTCAGTGTCATACTTTGGTAATTTACTGTGTCTTCTACTCCACCCTAATTTTGCGGCTATCGAATGTCTCCTTGGTTGACCAAACCATCCACGCGGCAAAATATCACCACACTGTAATATGCAGTTGACATATATAAATAAATATACTAGATTTTTAGCAGATATTGTCTACCAAAAAATAACAAATCAAGGAGAATTGCGGAGAGAAAACTTCATCGGGAGTTTTTTTGAGTTGGCATTATGAACGCGATTCTAATTAACCAAGAAGCAAAAATTCATTTTTGGTTTCAGAAAGTCAAAACCTGATTTCAAGTCGTTTCCTTGAAGTTCAATTGATTGATTTTTGATGGATGCGTTACATGCTAATAAGAAATGTCTCCAAACTTGAACTTTTTCGGCAATAATGTTCATAGTAGCATACATTTTTTATAGAAGTTCCACACGTGTAGATATGGTGATACGTTGAAAATCCAATCAGATTATATTGACTATTGGCATGGCCGTATCTCTTCTACTTTTGATGAAAAGTCTGTGACTACTATTAAAAACTTTGATACGTATTTAGAAGCGTTGGATTATTCAGAAAATACGAGAGAATCTTATCTAAGTGTGTTGTATAAACTTTTAGACACTTTGAAGATATCACTTGAGAACATCACAAAAAATCATGTAATCAAGTTCATGGGTAAATTAAAGCAGCAAGATATTAAACGGTCATCACGAAAAACCTATTACCGAATGATTAGACGTTTTTTTAAATGGTATAAAAAAGATGTAGATATGGATATAGAGTTTCCAAGACCTACCAAAGAAGTGAAAATCAAAAGGGATTGGGAAAACAAACTACCAACGATGGAAGAAATAGAATTAATGCTCAAAAAGAATGAATATCCTAGGGATCGCGCTTTTTTAGCAATAGTTGTAGAATCCGGAGCTAGAATCAATGAAATCTTGAGAATGACTTATGGCGATATAAAAGTCAATGATGTATATATTCGTGCAACTTTGAGAGGCCGGACTAAACAACGCGATATTCCTTTGATATGGGCTGCAAAACATATTATGCTGTGGTTGGATTGTCACCCTACACAACAAGATAATGATCCATTATGGCCTTCACAAAAAACAGGAGCACCAATCACATACAAGGGTGCATATACCCTCATCAAGAGAATAGCACGAAAAGCAGGAATAAAAAAGAAGATACACCCCCACTTGTATAGGCATTTGCGATCTACTATTTTTGCTGAGGATGCTACCATTTCAACAGAAATGAAAAAACTCTATCTTGGACATTCATTAAAATCAAGAACGTATGAAGAAACTTATGTGCATCCAGGCCAAGAGGCTGTTATTGATGCTGTATTACAAAGCAAAGGGTTAGTGAGTGTTGAAAAAGATGAAAAAATCAAAGCAATATTCAAAACAGAGTTGTGTCCTCGTTGTAATTCTCCTGTTGCAAAAGATGATAAATACTGTTCTAAATGTTGGTTTATTCTTGATCAAGAAGAAGCACTCAACTATGATGAAGAACGAGAAAAGAATAAATTAATACAACTAAAAATAATTAATCTCCTACAAGGGTTGCTTACAGATAAAAATGAGGAATTAAGTGAATTGCTTAAACTGGTAAATCTTCAATAATTAATTTCTTATTATGTTTCCACGCAACTTCATTGTAAAACCGTAGAAGAACCTCAAGATTATCTGTATCTGGTAAATCTTTCATTTTTAATACGATTGTATCAGATTCTTTTTGATCTCCTTTTGCTATTGTTATCACCTCCAAGAATCAAATTAGATTTTTACGTTTCTTGACGCATAACCGCTATAACTATCCCTGTGATAATTCCAACGATGAAACCAGTAACTAAATAGATATAAGATATGAAAATCGGAAGTTGCACGGCGAATATAAGAGAGATAAGAGCAACAGAAATTAAGACTGGAAAAAAGAAATATAGTGTTAGAATAGTTAAAACATAAATTACTCTAATTCCAGTTTCTTCTTTTGTGTCTTCATTGTTTTCTTCAATCATAGTTCTCACCAAGTCAAACGAGATTCCCTATGCTGTCTAGGAACAAATATGCGGAGAATCACTATAATCTCTATAGCAAAAAGAAAAACAATTACACATGGGTAGTCTAGTAATAATTTAACGAAAGCATCAGGATTACTCATATAATACTCAATCACATAGATTAAACCGCTTTTTGTCATCGCAATACCAAGAAAGAAAGAAAAAACGCCTACAATCCATGCAACTAGATAATAACCTATTTTATCATCGTTTTCTGTCATTTAACTCACCTTGAATTAGATTTTTACCCCTAAGATTCTTTACTTCTTTTTTGAGATCGCTAATTAACTTTTCAAATAACTCAATCTTATGTTTCTTAATAGTTTCATCAATTTCCTTGTTTGGAGTTACTTTTACCACTTGTAAATTTGTGTTGAGATACATTTCTCCAACTTGAAATTTCTTATACCTAAAATTAATGAGATTGGAATCTATGACATAAAAAGAGGTATAGAGAGGAATTATGTATCCTACATGCTCTTTTATTTCAGCATCTTCTCCTGGAAACACATTGAATCCGATATGATATAAACAATAAAGCGTAGCTACTGTTCGTGGTGTAGCCTCTTTTGTTTGTTGTTTATTTAAGATATCTTCTATGCTCATCTTATTCACCAGTCAAAGTATCGTTTTACGCAACAATCTTTTTTCTTGTATAATTCTCAAATTCTACAAACTCATAAAGCCTATTTGGTCGATTAACCCACCTTGCAAAGCGATTTAATTTCTTATCTTGGCAATTATTATATTTCATAACAAAGGGTCTTACTCCAAAGCCTCTTAATACATTAAAACGATGCATATCTTCTTCGAAGGTGGTATTAAATCCTACAAGCATGTAAAACATTAATTGATCTGCTTTGAAACCATATTCAAGTAATGAATGGATTCCTTTTCGTACTTGTTTTTCATCTTTCATAAGATCCCATGCAAAATAATATGAGAGTTTATTGAATTTATGATCATAAGAATTAACGCTATACAATAAACCTATGTTTTCTTCATTCACTAGACGAATATCTAAACCTTGATGAAAGTTCACATAAATATCATTGTTAATGAGATAGTCTAGGTTTTCAAGGCATCTTGGAGATGCAAGAAAATTATTATCTAAAAGAATCAAGTTAGTATGCGATTCATCATAAAATTCTGAAATTGGTGCATGATCTTTAATATATCCTTCTTTTTTAGGCACTATACAAAAAGGACAATTGCGGATACAACCTCTTGAAGTGAATCCCATAGAATAGTCTAAGTCGTATAAACTATAGTCTGGTTTGATATGCTCTATTTCATTTGGCAATTGTTTATTCAAGTCTATTCCTGGTCCTCCAATACATACATTTGAAAACATCTTAGTTATTCCTAAAGCCTGAGATTTATTCCAATCAAAAATGCAGGATACAAAGATTTTGTCTGCTCCACTTATATCATTAAGTTGCACCTTTGCACCTTGCTGTTTGTAATATGAACTTAGTTTCATAAGTGCTAGATTTGGAAGGGATCCATCAAATTGAATTAGTGCAACTTTCACTTTTTTTCACCTGGAAGTCAATGCCTAGTTTCATGCAATTTCTGTCTTTCATGCAATTTCTGTCAACAATAGTAGTCCCGTATTCATATGGACCGAGTTTTATGCGCCTATCGGTATCAATGACTACTATAGCTTTTGACAATTGCATGATTCTTGGATTTCACGTAACTTAACGAGAGTATAGTTGACAATCAAACCCATATTAATTATTTTTAATGTGAACCACTCCACAAGTTTCTTAAACTTGCTTCTTGCTTCTATTGAAACACTGATGCATTAACTATACTCCTTTCGTCTTGCGTGAATCATTCTTTTGACGTAATTTAGTAATGCATCAAATCTTCACGAGAAGCGTTCTTTAGGAATTCTTCTTCTGCAAACTGCTCCGCTTCTGCTTCACGTCTTTCATACTCTAATTGTTCCAATTCATCTTTAGTTAAAGGTAGTTTATAGCCACAATAACAACATTCCCAAAAAGACTTCTCGAATAAATCTTCTAATTCCATATCTCCTTCACATTCGGGACACAATTTATTATCCAAGTTTATACCTCCTTTGAATTGCATACAAACATCATTTTATTCTATTAACTCATAGGTTTTCTTGAAAATCTCTTCTTGGATAGGATAGAGTTCACCTTCAACCCCTATAGCAAGATAATCTCCTGCTTTCGCAGTCATATTACCTTCTCTTGTTATAACCATGAAATCCTCATCCAATTGTTTTGCTCGGATCAAAACCTTTTTTCTATATTTCTTAAACCCACTAAACTTTTGTTCTTTAAGTTCACCTTTTTTAAAGTGTGTTTCATCAAAGACCAACATTTTAAGTCAAACCTCCGTTAAAGTTTTATTTTCAAATCAGCATATCTTTCGCCTATTATTGCATAACCACGCATATGTTGTAAAACCCATAGTTCAGTTAGGACACGCTTTGTTTTCCTATTTTGGTACATATCAAGTAAATACAACATTGTCAAGTTCATTTTAATCATTCCTGCGTCAAAGGTTAATTTTACGCAAATAATTTAATTTGATAATGTGATTTAATCTCTCCTTGCTTTATTCGTAATATTTGTTCCGCTATTGCCTTCGCTAATAATGGAGGCACAGCATTACCTATTTGCCTATATTTTGATGATTTAGAACCCCTGAAAATATAATTCTCAGGAAATGTTTGAATTAACGCAGTTTCTTTTATAGAGAGAACTCGTAATTTTGATTGTGTCTTTTCATTCAATATACGCGGAGGCCATGTAACAATAGTTCTTGCAGGTCTATCACTTGTATAATCTGGGCTCCTTGCATATTTAGTGTTATAGGACTTATGATGATAGAGTTTTTTATTTTCAGTCCATCCAAATAATTCATTTAAACTACAACCCTGTTGTGTAGGATAAGGCAATAAGAAATTCGCATGAAAACATCTTTCTCTTTTTTGAGGCACGCCATAATCCACAGCATTTAATAATTTGCCACCTAATTTTTGAGTAAGTGATACACACTCCCAAATCCAAAACTTAGGATTAATTAAATCTCTTAATCTCTTGAATTCATTGATGAAAGTCATATCGCATGTTCTTATAGCGATTTTTCCCTCACTCCATTCTTGGCATGGCGGAGATCCAATTAATACATCACAAGAAGGCAAGTCTTCCACATCTCTAATATCTTGGCAAATCCCTACATTCTTATGATTTGCATTAAACGAATCAATAGCATCTTGC
>JAEORY010000295.1 GCA_016840645.1 Candidatus Borrarchaeota archaeon
AAGCTCAACCTTCGGAAGAGGACTTAGCGGAGGTACTTGTTTTAATGCAGTCGAGGATCATTTTAGAACAATTAGTAAAAACTTTGACGGTTGTATCGTTATGACAGACGGCTATGCTCCGAAGCCAAAAACTTGTACAAATAAAAGATGCTGGGTAATATGCCCTAGTGGTAAATTGCAGTTTAAGCCTGACAAAAGAGACTACGTTATTAATATGAGTACGGGTATTTAATGAAAATATTACATATTGCAGATGTGCACTGGCGAGGTCTTTCTAGACATCAAGAATATGTTCTTGCATTTAAAGATCTTTTTCGCCAAGCAAAAAAAATCAAACCAGATGTCATTTATGTAGGTGGTGATATCGTTCATTCTAAAACACAAGGTATTTCTCCTGAATTGGTAGAAAATCTTGTCTGGTGGTTTAATGAGATGGCTAAAATTGCGCCGACTCATGTGATACTAGGTAATCATGACGGTCTTATTCACAATAAAGATAGACAGGATGCAGTTACACCAATTATTGAAGCAATAAATAATGATAGAATCTTTCTTTATAAAGATTCAGGCGTTTATCCAACAGGCATACCGGGTTTTGACTGGTGTGTCTTTTCTTGTTTTGATGAGGAAAACTGGCATAAAGTTAAGCCTTCTAGTAATATTTCTATTGCTCTTTACCACGGTGCTGTCACAGGATCACTTACAGATATTGATTGGGTCCTTGACGGAGAAGTTCCTGTTTCTTTCTTTGATGCCTTTGACTTTGGTTTATTAGGTGACATACATAAACGTCAGTTTTTAAATGAAAAGTCTACAGTTGCCTATTGCGGAAGCACCATTCAGCAAAATTATGGTGAAGATGAAGAAAAAGGATTTTTAGTTTGGGACATTAGAAGCAAAGATGATTTTGACGTCAATTTTTACCCTGTCAAAAATGACTATAAGTTTGTTACAGTCGAATGGCGAGGTGATGTTGAAAAGACTGTAAAAGCTTGTTCAGCACATTCTAGAATGTCAAGATTTAGAATTAGCGCAGTTAACGACTATATTACGCCCGCACAGACAAAAGCATTGCAGAAAGCTCTTAAAAAGTCAAAAAATGCAACAGAAGTAGTTTTTAAAATTGATAATTCTTTTTCTTCAGAAATGATAAAAGAAAGTGAAGCTACATCTTTAAATTTGCGTGACCCAAAAATAATGAAAGATTTAATGCGTCAATACTATGCAGGAAGTAATATTTCAGAAGAAGAATGGCGTGAACTTGACAAAGTTACAGTAGAATATTTGTCAGAAGTTACACAAGAAAACTCTGATTTACGTAATATTAAATGGGGTGTCAACAAGATTAAGTTTGACAATACCTTCTGCTATGGCGAAAATAATGAAATTAACTTAGACAAGCATCCAGGTATTACAGGAATATTTGGAAAAAATGCAAGAGGCAAGTCTTCTATTGTTGGAACTATAGCTTACGGATTGTTTAATTCTTCTGACAGAGGTTCAATAAAAAACATTCATATTATTAACTCCAGAAAGAGTTTTTGCAAAACAGAGATTGATATATCTGTAAACGGTACGAACTTTAGAGTTGTAAGAGAAACCAAAAAGAAAGTCACTAAAAATAATATTTGGGCACCAACGAACTTAAGTATTTATAGAATTGACGATGCAGGTTCTATCATAGAAGATAAAACAGAAGAACAAAGAAGAGAGACAGAAAAAATTCTAAGATCTATGATTGGTACTGCTGAAGAATTTCAAATAACCGGGCTGGCATCTCAAGGTGAAATGAATCTTTTTATAAAAGAAAAAGCGACCGCCAGAAAAAATATTCTTTCTAGCTTTCTTGATATGAGCGTTTTTGAGTCAATGAATGATTATGCTAAAAAGCAAACGTCAGATTTGAGAGCAGAACTAAAAAGATTTACGCCAGATACTAGCTGGAATAAAAAAATTGCCGACCTAAAATTAAAAATGAACAATCAGCAATCATTATTAGATGATATTGATGAAATAAGAGAGGTTTTGCAAAAAGACATAGACAGATTAACAAAAGAAGTTTTAAAAAATGCAGGTTCTGATTTTGTAACTCAGGCTGACATAAAAATCGCGGGAAAAAAAGTTGATGACATCAAAGAAAAAATAGATAATAAACAAGTACAACTTGATAATGTAAAAGAGGCTATTTTTGAGTCAGAAGTAAAAATAAAGAAAATAGAAGACTTTGTCTCTGCTTTTGATATTGATGATATTAAACAAAAGAACGAAGCTGCCAAAGAACTTATTCAGACACTGTGGAAACTAGAAGGTCATTTAAAGGCAGAAAACGCAGAGCTTAAAACAATGGAAAAGTCTATTAAAAAGCTTCTTGAAGTACCTTGCGGCGATACTTTTCCTACCTGTAAATTTATCAAAGATTCGCACAAAGATAAGAGCAAAATAGAAGCTAAAAGAGAAAAAGTTAATCAGTTAAGGACAAATGTAGCGGATCTTAAATCTTCTTGGAAGAAAATAGAAAAAGAAAACTACGAAGAAAAAATAGAAAAATACAATTCTATCATTCAGAAAAAGTCTAGACTTATTTCAAGTATCTCAAATAGCAGAGTTAAAATTCAATCGCTAGATAATGATATTACAAATCTTAAGTCTTCTTTGGTAGTCTTAGAAAGAGAATATAGTGATCTGAAGAGACGTTTCGAAGGTCAAGATGAAGATAGCGATGTGTCAGGTGTCGCAAGACTCTTAGATGTAAAAAAGACTGAATTGAAAGAAAACGATGTAGAAAGAATTAGTAAAATTAAGTCCATAGAAGGACTAAGACTTCTAATCGATCAATCAGAGTCTGCCAAAGAAAAGTTTGATGTATTAAATACACAGCTCAAGGTGCAAGATTTATTTATTCAGTCTACTTCTAAGCGAGGTATTCCTGTTCAAATTATCAACTCTTTACTTCCTAAGATCAATAGCGAAATAGCAAAAATCTTAAAAGGCGTTGTTTCATTTACAGTAGTTTTAGAAGCTGACTTAGAGTCAAATGCAATGGATGTGTTTATCGATTACGGTGACTCAAAAAGAATTATTGAGCTTGCTTCGGGTATGGAAAAAATGATTTCTTCTCTTGCCATAAGAGTTGCTTTGATTAATGTATCTTCGTTACCCAAGTCTTCTATGCTTATTATTGACGAAGGTTTTGGTTCGCTAGATGAAACAAATCTAGAAGCATGCGGTAGACTCTTACATTCGTTAAAGAAATCTTTTAAAAACATTCTTGTAATTTCGCACATTGACCAAATTAAAGATATTGTTGATAACACAATTGACATCATGAAATCAGGAGTTGACTCTCATGTCCAAAGTATATGAAATAAAGACAATTAGAGGTACCCAGAGCTGTTCTAGAGAATACTTCTTCTGCAATCTATGTGGTTTTATATTAAAGACCTCACTAGATCACCAGCATCATTCTGATCATTCCTGTTGTCATGAATGTTATTTAACATTTGCAGAGTCAAGAAGAAAAGAATGGAAAGAAGGATGGCGACCAAAAAAAAGAGAAATAAGAAAATACATAAATAGTAGAAAGAGACTACTTATTAACGCAACAAAGTATCAGGAGATATGATGAATCTTGAAGAAGTAAATATTCTAAGCACGATAGTTGAAGATCTTTACGGAGACGCCTACGAGCCCTATGCAGGATCTGTCAAGTGCATAGCTAAAATAACAGGAAGCGACAAAATGCAAATGACGTGCATGATGATTGTTAATTTAGGTAATAGGAACGAAATGCAATCCGCAGCAAGAGATGCTGAGACTTCACTAAAAAAGATTTGTAAAGATTGTGTAGATAGCATTAAGAAAAATTTTAAAGATAAGGCAGGGCGCGCGCTTAAAACTAAAGAAACTTCTTCTGATGTATCAGTCGAGCTTATGAACTATCATGCATACTCAGATAAGGGAACAGCACTCGTTCGCCAAGTTCACGTTTTTGAAATAAGCTAGCGAACTGTATATTTATCTTCGCCATGGCGAAGTATAACAAACAGCTACAAGTTAAAGAAATAGTTAAGTGCGGAAAAGATCCAAACTATTTCTTTAAAAATTACTTAAAGATCCAGCACCCAGTGCGGGGTCTTATTTCTTTTGACACCTATGACTTTCAAGATGAATGTGTAGAAGACTTTCTTGAACACAGGTTTAATATTGTACTAAAATCTAGACAATTAGGATTGTCTACGCTTGTTGCGGCATACGCTGTCTGGATGGCAATATTTCAGAAAGAAAAGAATATTCTGATTATTGCTACTAAACTTACTGTTGCTCAAAACTTTATTACAAAAGTTAAGACAATGATAAGATCTTTACCTAAGTGGATGATCTTAGCAGATATTGTAGAAAATAACAAGCAAAAGATAAGATTTAGTCACGGTTCACAAATACAAGCAATTCCTACTTCTGAAGATGCTGGTAGATCTGAAGCTTTGTCTTTGCTAATTGTAGACGAGGCTGCTTTTGTTAGAAACTTTGATACAATCTGGACTGGTATTTATCCTACTATTTCTACGGGTGGTAGGGTTATTATTTTATCTACTCCCAATGGCGTCGGCGGGCAATATCACAAGCTTTATGTAGATGCAGAAGCCGGATTAAACGAATTTAATGCAATTAATCTTCCTTGGACAGTTCACCCAGAACGCGATGACGAGTGGTTTGAAAAAACTACTAAAAACATGAATAAGCGCCAGATTGCGCAAGAGTACTTGTGTGACTTTGCAACATCGGGTGAGACTTTTCTAGACAACAATACACTAGAGTGGTTAAGAGGTCAAGTAAAACCGCCTATAGAAAGACAAGGATACGATAGAAATGTTTGGATTTGGAAGTACCCGCTAAGCGCAAATAGCTATATTTTGTCTGCTGATGTATCTAGAGGTGACTCAAAAGATTATTCTACGTTTCATATTATAGATACAGAGACTTCTGAAATTGTTGCAGAGTATAAAGGTAAAATACGACCAGATAATTTTGCAGAGTTAATTAATGAGTTTGGGTTAAAATATAATAAGGCACTTGTCTGCCCAGAAAATAACTCTTACGGTTACGCAACTATTCTTAAATTGCAAGATTTAAAGTATCCAAAGCTTTACTACAGAAAGAAAAAGCAAGTTTATATAGGAGATTATGTACCTCCTTCGTCTGCTGATGTCGCTGGGTTTAATACAAACGGGAAAACAAGAAGCACGGTCCTTGCTAAGCTTGAAGAGTTACTTAGAAATAGACAATTAATTTCTTATTCTTCTAGATTTTATGAAGAGTTAAAAGTTTTTACTTGGAATACAGGTAGAGCACAAGCAAGAGCAGGATTCAACGATGATCTAGTGATGAGTTTGGCTATAGGATCTTGGCTTTTTGACGGCGCTTCTGAATATTCAAAATCCAACGCAGGCCTTAACGAAGCTATGCTCGCGGCGATGTCTAAAAAGCAAAGATCTTATAATGACACTCCTGATCAAGCACTGGCACCACAAGGTGTTTATATGTCAAGTCCTAATGCAAAAGGTGTTAGCAACAATATCAAGCAAGATTTAAATAATACCAGAAATCGCAGTAATA
>JAEORY010000296.1 GCA_016840645.1 Candidatus Borrarchaeota archaeon
CCTCAGCAATATGCGATGGGAGATCAAAAAGTTCACTTTGATGGACCTAACAAATGGATTGTCGTTAATGAAGGTGAATTAACTGTAGATGTACAAACAGACATATATTCTGCATGGAAAGAATGGATAGTACAATTTGATAATTCAAAGTATGAGCAAGCCTTAACAGCTATTGGTGGTGACCCTATTACGGAAACAACTTCAGTGGGTATTACATACTTCTTAGAGAATGGGTGGAGAATTAAATTACCTGAAGCTGACGGTGACTATATTTTTGATGGAAATCTTTATACTCGTGAACCTGGACAAAGTCCATATGTTTCACCTATTGGAGATTTTGATACGACTGTTTCATTCAATAGATCGAATCTAGTTGATATTGTGACATCTACTGCTTCGTTGACGAATACGGATATTACATCTATTGCTGCGGCTTCAGCTACAGCTGTTTGGGATAAACCTACTGCGGATATTATACTTGCTGGTTCAATTGGAGTCTATATCAAAACACAGCTTGCAAAAATTGATGGTATTTCTGGAGTTGATGCTAATACTGTTGCTGTTGCTGTTTGGGATGTATTATTAGATGACATTGCTTCAAGTGATACATTCGGAGATCAGGTTAAGAATAAGCTGCTTACTAAAAACCAATTCCTTGCTCTTCAAGAGTAAAAATTAGAAACAAATAAATAAATTAATATAAACTAAACCAGGGTATAAAGATGTCTAAAGAAAAAATAGAAGAATTAGTTGAAAGCATTGTAGATAAAAAGCCCACAGAAACCACAACACTTTTCTCAGAAGCCATTACTGACAAGATCAAGGAAAAGATTTTGGAAAGATCAGAGATTGTGGCTGAAAACTTCTTTGAAGTAGATTCAGATGATGAAGCTGAAGAAGAAGTATCTGAAGATGATGAAAGCGAAGAGGATTCTGATTAATGGCAGAAAAGACAGCTGATACTGGATACTATCCAAAATCAGGTGATGAGCTAAGATTTTATCTCAAGCATCTGATTAAGAAATTAAAACTTAGTGACCCTGCCAAGAATGATATTCAATTCGATGGCGGCACTAAGCCTATTGACCGCAAGAAAGATAGACACGGTTATATGCCTGGCGAAGATCAAAAGGTTTATGAAAATGTCTTCTACAATGATCCTGTAAAGAAAAAGAGACAACAGGGAAAAGATTGGCACTCAAAGCCTGCTGATACTTCCAAAATGTCATTGTCTGGAAATCGTCTCAAAAAAGCCGTAGAAGCACACAAGAAAGAATACAGAGCTGATCCTGACAAGTATGCCCGCAAGATGAATGAAGGTGATGTTGTATCTTTAGACAAAGCAAGACGAGAAAAAAGTGGCCATCCAGAATATGTAATGCATAATGGTGCTAAACATAAGGTTATCAAAGTTCATCCACCTGAAAATTATAAAGGCACAACCAAATATACTCTTGCTAAAGCTCATGTTCAAAGAGGTAGTTCACATTCTTGGCCTAAGAAAGTTGAAGCATCAGAAACTACACCAATTAAAGAGGAAACAATGAAATCATTAGCCGACGTTCTTGGAGAATCAGTCTCTGATCTTATCAATGAAGAAAGAAAAGTTTCTTCAGGTGCCACAAAAGCATTTTTAAACAAAGAAAAGTTTAAAAACAAAAACACACATGTACATGATGATGATGGCGTTCATGTGATGAAGCTTCATGGAAATATTATCGCAAAACATCATCCAGATGGTAAAGTTGAAGTTTCTCATGCTGGTTGGGGAACAAAAACAACCAAAGAGAGACTTAACAGTATTGCTGGTGCAGTAGGTGCAAATAGATTTTCGACAAGAAAACATGAACTACATCACGGTGATACTCCAATTGATTCAAAAGATTGGATTACTCTTAGAAAAGGTAGCTAATAATGGCGATTACTTATTTAAAGAATGCAGCAAATTTAAATGTAGTTGTACATGCTGATGCTACTGGTTCGATAGTTCTAACTGGTAACGATTCAGTTAGTAACATTGCCAGCCCTGGTGAAACTATTATTGGTACTACTATTAGACAAGTTTGGGCGGGATCCAATAATTTATGGACAGTTACTAAAGGTAATTCATCAGTTAATTCTGTTATAGGTGTTTGGGATTCTACTGGTTGGTATGATTATGCTGGTAATGGATGTGCAATTAACATTGAAGAAGGCGGCGAAAATCTTTATTTCACTCTTGGCGGTGGTTCTGGATATATCATGTTAGATATTAAGAAAGTAACAGGCCCATGAAACTAATTAGAGAAGAAATACACGACATAGAAGTTCTTACTGAAAATATTGACGGTAAGAAGAATATGTTTTTAGAAGGCATCTTTATGCAAAGTGTGCCTAACAAAAACGGTCGTGTTTATCCAATGGAAACTTTGGTTAACGAAGTTAACAGATATATCAAAGAAAAAGTCTCTACAAAAAGATCATACGGTGAACTAGGACATCCCAAAGGTCCTCAAATCAATCTAGATCGTATCTCCCACATTGTTGAAAGCTTAAAACCTGATGGTAAAAATATCATCGGAAGAGCCAAGCTTACTGAAACTCCAATGGGTAATATTGCTAAAGGAATAATCGAATCTGGCGGTCAATTAGGAATGTCTTCTCGTGGACTAGGTTCTCTTAAGAAATTAGATGATGGACTTTTAGAAGTCCAAGATGATTTTAAGCTGATTACTGCTGCTGATATTGTTGCTGATCCATCAGCGCCAGATGCTTTTGTTAATGGAATCATGGAAAATGTTGAATGGGTTTTCAAAAATGGTGAATGGATAGCAGAAGCTGCTGAACCTATTCAGAAATCATTAAAGAAAATGTCTAGAAGACAACTTGAAGAAAGCAAAATTAGAGTTTTTGAACATTTTCTTAATGAAATTTCAAAAACTAAATAAACATAAATAATTGTAAAATTACCTAAAAAGGACTTTACTAATATGGCTACTAAGAAACAAGAAAAAGAAGTTTTTGAAAATGAAGCTCTTTTAGATAACGAAGAAGAGTTTTCTAATGACGAAGAAAACTTTGACAATGAATACAATTCTGAAGAAGAGCTAGAAGAAATGGATCTCGATGCACAAAACAGTGGCACAGACGCTGCCGCTACATTGGCTCCAAACGGCACTAAAGCTGAAAAAATGAATACCCTAATGAATGCTATGTCAGGCATGAGTGGCGGTGACATGCTTAAATTCTGGGATATGGTATTAGCTGCTGCACAAGAGTTTCCACAAAAGATTCCTGATGGTGCTGCTGCACAAAACAAGTCATCTATTGATGCTAAGGGTTCTCCAATTAAAGAAGACCTAGAAGTTCTTTGGGGTGACGATCAGGAATTGTCAGAAGAATTTAAGGACAAGATGTCCACTTTATTTGAGGCTTCTGTAGAATCAAGAGTACTTGTCGAAAAGGCAAGACTTGAAGAAGAATATGAAAATGCTCTACAAGAGCAAGTTGAAGATATCACAGAAGATTTAGTTGAAAAAGTAGATCAGTATCTTGATTATGTTGCTGAAGAATGGATGAATGAAAATAAGGTAGCTGTTGAAAATTCTCTAAGAACAACACTAGCTGAAGATTTCATCACTGATCTCGGTGATCTATGCCGCAAGTATAATCTAGATTTACCTGAAGGTCAAGACGATATCGTTGAAGACCTTGTGGCAAAGGTAGATGAACTTGAAGAAAAGCTTAATGAATCTGAAGCTAAGAATATTGACATGTATGAATCAATTAGAGAGTACGAAAAGTCAAATCTAATTGAAAGTGTTGCAGACACACTATCTCCTATTCATACAAAGAAGTTTGTTACTCTAGCCGAAAACATCGAATACGATCCTTCAGACAATGAAGGATTCCTAAAGAAGCTTTCTTACATTAAAGAAGGATTTTTTGAGAAGGCTCCAAAAACAAAGTCTACTCAATTAATCAGTGAGCAAATTGCTGAAGACGCTGAAGAAAGTGATGAAAAAGCATTTATCGACCCTGCGGTGAAGACTGTTTACAATGCAATTTCTAGAACAGTTAAAAGATAATATACGATAAATAAAAAAAACCAAACAAATGGAGTAAAACTAAAAATGCTAAATGAAGAACTTACAAAAAAGTGGGCGCCTATTCTAGAACATGAAGACCTTGGAGACATTAAGGATGTCCACCGCAGAAACGTAACAGCTTGGATGCTTGAGAATACAGCTAAGGCTCTTACGGAAGAATCAAGACAACTTAACAGTAAGAGCTACGGACTACTTGGAGAAGCTACAGCCCCAACTAACATCATGGGTGCTTCTGACTCTCAAGGTACAGGTCCTGTTGAAATTTTCGACCCGGTTCTTATTTCGCTAGTTAGACGTGCAATGCCTAACCTAATTGCATATGACATTTGTGGCGTTCAGCCAATGACAGGTCCAACAGGACTTATCTTTGCGATGCGTGCCCGTTATTCTAATCAGGCTGGCGATGAAACATTCTATAACGAAGTGAATACTCACTTCTCAACAGTAGCTGGCGGTGCTAACACTCTAGGTGACAAGCACGTTGGTACTATTCCTGGTAATAACACAGTTTCAGCTAACCTTGCAGAAACTGGCCTTTACAACTATGCAGATGGTATGAGCACAGCCCAAGCAGAACAGCTTGGTGACTCTGGTAACTCTGCATGGCCAGAAATGGCTTTCTCGATTGAGAAGGTTACTGTAGCTGCGAAGTCTCGCGCTCTAAAGGCAGAATATTCGATGGAACTTGCTCAGGATCTTAAGGCTGTTCACGGTCTAGATGCTGAGTCAGAACTTTCAAATATTCTAAGTTCTGAAATTCTTGCTGAAATCAATCGTGAAGTTGTTCGCACAATCAACGTAACAGCAAAGCAAGGTTCTCGTGAAAACGTTACAACTGCTGGTTTCTTCGATCTAGACACAGACTCAAACGGTCGTTGGGCTGTTGAAAAGTTCAAGGGTCTAATGTTCCATCTTGAAAGAGAAGCTAACAGAATTGCAAAAGAAACTCGTAGAGGTAAGGGTAATCTTATCATCTGCTCCTCTGACGTAGCTTCTGCTCTTCAAATGGCTGGTGTTTTAGATTACGCTCCTGCTCTAAACTCAAACAATCTACAAGTTGACGACACAGGTAATACATTTGCTGGTGTTCTAAACGGTAGATTCCGTGTTTACATTGACCCATATGCTGACGGTCTATTAGGCGGCTTTGCTGGTCTAAACTACTGCACCGTTGGATATAAGGGATCAAGTGCAATGGATGCTGGATTATTCTATTGCCCATATGTACCACTACAAATGGTACGTGCAGTTGATCACGATACATTCCAACCAAAAATTGGATTCAAGACACGTTATGGAATGGTAGCAAATCCATTCAATGACGGTGCCACAGCTGCTGGTACTGGTGCTCTTACTAAGGATACTAATGTATACTACAGAAGAACACTTGTCAAGAATCTAATGTAAGTTATCGCTTACAATTTGATTTACGGGAGAGTCTTCGGACTCTCCCTTTTTGTTAAACTCACAAAGTTAATAAATAACTTTAACAATAAGAAGCGAATTCGTAAAACCTAAAT
>JAEORY010000297.1 GCA_016840645.1 Candidatus Borrarchaeota archaeon
CTGCTCGTAGAAGAATATAAACTTGGAGCGTTTTTTCTGTAATATCCTAATTTAATAGATTTTATAAGCTGCGAGTAGGTTCATAATTAGGAGACCACAAAATCCTTTTGTTTCATACTCCTTCAGTAAAGGCCATCGTAATATACCAGTTTTCCAAATCATACATGAACTCTTGGTTTAAATTTTGGTTCAAGATTTTGACTACCATCTTCTTGTGCTTTTGTGTTGGTAAAGCTATGAATCCATGTGTCTTTAAAATTTTTACATATTTTTCAGAGAACTTGTTGTTAGCAAACCATACGTTGACGGATATTACTCCTTTGTTCTTAAGAAATTGAATAATGTGTTCAATTAAGACAAATAAATCATCTTCAGATCCTTCGAGTCCTAAAATATCGACAATGTTTCCCATCTTATGACCATTTTGAATATTTGTAACAACGTAACCAGTAATTTTATTGTGTCTCTCACACACAAATACGTGATGAGGTATAACAGGGTTTTCTATGAAACGCCAACTTACATATCTTCGATCTCTTTTTATAGTAATGCATTTATTTTCAGCAAAATATTTATCCCAAAACTGATCTATCCTATCGTCCAAGTCATGCCCTGTAATCTGCGGTACTATAATTTCTTGATTTTTTTTCACTTTTGGTTTTCTATGAAAAAGGTTGATTGTTCTGAACTTATAATAGATTTTCGACACGAAAACAAGAAAGTTTAATAAATGCTTATTCCTGATTTGTGGCGCGAAACGATCATGGATTACCTTTTTAACATCTATTGGCAAGGTCAGAATAGTTAGAGGGAAGTTAAGAAAGTGATATCCGACTCTAGCGTGAGATTTGACTGTGGCTTCACTTGGAAAGCCCCAAATCATATCTATGTGTTCCTTCTCGGCTGCCCCAAAAATATTTTCGACTAGTTTTCCCCAGATTCTTACATCTTTCTCTTTAAAGCCAAATTTTTGCGCGATATTGCCGCGGTAATTAGGATCTACTACTGCTCCTTCAGCCTTACCTCCGGTTATAATGAGTTTCTCGAAGGTCATTTCCATAGGCAACGTTGCATAGTGTCCTACAATTTCCCCATTATGTTCAGCAAGCAATATTACAGCTTGGCCGCGTGGGCAAGTCATATACTCCCATTCCCAAAAGTCACGGGCTTTATCTGAATTAAAATGTTTCCAATAAGGTTTCATTAATTCGATGATTGTCTTTTCATCGCCCTCTTGATAGCGACGAACGACTATTTCGTTTTTCTCTTCAATGTTATTCATCTTTTTCACTCAATATCGAAGGTTACTCTATAGGTTATTTATTTTAAAAGAATTAAGAGAAATTCTGGAGACGATTTTTTTAAAGCCTACTAAAGAGATTGCTTTAAAATGGCTCTTTTCGTCCATTTTGAAATTAACAAAAGTAATAACCCATAGACAATCATGTAGAGAGGTGTTTTTTATCCTTATTCGGTGAGTTGATGTATTATTGTTCGATTCCTTTATTGCTCTCATTTTGTTTCATGTTCCTTCAGTAAAAGCCATCGTAATATACCAATTTTCCAAGTCATACATAAACTCTTTGTTCAAATTTTGGTTCAAAACTTTGACTACTAACCTCTTGTGCTTTTTTGTAGGTAAAGCTGTGAATCCGTGTTTCTTTAAAAGTTTCAAATATTTTTCAGAGCGTCTGTTTTTAGCAAACCATACATTCACAGATATTACTCCCTTGGTCTTGAGAAAGTGAATAACGTGTTCAATTAAGACAAATAAATCATCTTCATATCCTTCCAGTCCTAAGATATCGACGATGTGTCCAATCTTGCGACCATTTTGAATATTTGTAACAACGTAACCAGTAATTTCACTGTGTCTCTCACACACAAATACATGGTGAGGTATAACAGGGTTTTCTATGAAACGCCAACTTACGTATCTGCGATCCCTTTTTATAGTAATGCATTTAGTTTCAGCAAAATATCTTTTCCAAAACCGATTAATCCTATCATCTAAGTCACGTCTTGTAATCTGTCGTACAGTAATTTTCTGATTATTTTTCATTTTTGGTTTTTTATGAAAAAGGTTGATTGTTCTGAGCTTATAATAGATTTTCGACACGAAAACAAGGAAGTTCAATAAGAGCTTATTCCTGAGATGTGGCGCGAAACGAGCATGAATTACCTTTTTGGCATCTATTGGCAAGGTCAGAATTGCTAGAGGTAAGTTAAGATAATGATATCTTTTTTTAGGAGGTTTGAGTGTGGCTTCACTTGGAAATCCCCAAATTATATCTATGTGTTCCTTCTCGGCAGCTGCAAAAATATTTTCGGTTAGTTTCCCCCAGATTCTTACATCTTTCTCTTTAAGGTTTAATTTTTGCGTGATATTGCCGCGGTAATTAGGATGAACTACTATACCTTCAGCCTTAACTCCAGTTATAATGATTCCCTCGAAAGTCATTTCCATAGGTAGCATTGCATAGTGTCCTATTATTTTACCATTATGTTCAGCAAGCAGTATTAAAGCTTGGCTGCTCGGGCAATTCATGTACTCCCATTCCCAAAAGTCGCGGGCTTTATCTGAATTAAAATGTTTCCAATAAGGTTTCATTAATTCGATGATTGCCTTTTCATCGCCCTCTTGATAGCGACGAAAGGTTATTATTTTTTTCTCTCCAACGGTTTCCATCTTTTTCACTCAATATCAGGCCATGCAAAAACTTCTAGGCGGGATTTCCTTTTACCTCTTCTCTTAATGCCCTGCGGAGTACCTTGCCGACGCCTGTCATTGGGATTTCGTTTCGAAATTCGATAATTTTAGGTACTTTGAACTTTGCTATTTTTTCTTCGCAGAATTTTATTATTTCATGGGCCATAGCGCTCTGTCCTTCTTTGAGAACAACATACGCTTTTACCTTTTCACCTGTATATTCATCAGGAACACCAATAACCGCCGCAGATTTTACTTTTGGATTTTCGTATAACACTTCTTCTACATCTTTGGGGTATACCTTATAACCAGCAATATTGATCATGTCCTTCTTCCTGTCTACGATAGCAAAGTATCCTTCTTCATCCATCGTCGCGATATCACCTGTATGAAGGTTACCGTTTATTAATGCCTTTTTTGTTTCTTCCGGTTTTTTCCAATAGCCTTTCATTACCATAGGACCGCTAACCACTAATTCTCCTCTTTCACCGATAGGTACATCATTTCCATCTTCGTCGACAATTCTTGCAAAACAGTCAATAATAGGGATGCCTATTGTACCACTCTTTTTTCGTGCGACTGGGCTGATATGAGTAACCGGTGATGCCTCTGTGAGGCCATAACCTTCCAGGATACTGCGTCCTATCCTCTCTGAAAACTCTTTCATCACTTGAACTGGAAGAGACGCACCACCAGAAATCGCATAGCGAAGTGAACTCAGGTCATGTTTTTCAAGTTCCGGACGGTGAAGGAGCACAATGTACATTGTTGGTACGCCCGCCATGTATGTTAATCTGTAAGTTGAGATCGCCTCAAGTACTTTGTCCGGTTGGAATTTTGGCATTAAAACTACAGTTCCTGCGATAGAAAGTGGTGCAATCATAGCGCATGTGAGGCCGAAGATATGACTGAGAGGAAGGATAGCTATCGTACGTTCATTCCCCTCTTCAAAAGAGTACCACTTGACGAATGCTAGGGCGTTCGACACGAGGTTGAAATTTGTGAGAAGGGCACCTTTTGGTATGCCGGTCGTGCCTCCTGTATATGCTAAAACGGCAATATCTTCTGCATTGATATCAATTTTTGGAGGTTCTTCCTGTGTTGTAGAAAGCAACTCGTAAAAATTCAAGGTATTTGAAACAGGTTCTTTTCCAATGACAACTATATTTTTTAGAGACGTTTCCTCTAGAACATCCTTTACAATAGGATACAGTCCATCCAAGACAACTATGGTTTCAGCTTCCGAATCTTTCAGCAAAAACTTCATTTCTTTTTTGCGATATGCTGCATTACAGGGAACGACGATTGCGCCAATCATGTTCACGGCAAAGAAACTAATAAGATAGGCCTCGTGATTTGGAAGATATAGCGCAACCTTGTCCGTGTATTTCACTCCGAGAGTATGTAGTGTTGCTGCAAATTTCTTAATTTGTTTATATAATTGGTCGTAACTTGTGCTTTCATTTTGGAAGATGTATGCGGTATTATTAGGAAACGCCTCTGCAGCTTCTTTCACCAATTGATAAAGTGGAACTTTTGGATAATCTAAGGTTAGCGGGACATTGGCTGGCCAATGTTCAATCCATGGTTTTGTTGTCATTTGCTATACCTCTTTATATTTTTCAACACTCCCGCTTGTTTACCTGAATTGAATTTAAATTTAACGTAATTTCAGTTATCTTAAGAACAAGAATATTGATAGATTGAAATTCATTGTTATCACCGCAAGGAGACCCCCCAACGTGTTGGGGGGAGGAATTACGCCCACTAAGTGTTTTTGAAGGTAAATAATAGCCCTTTTCCATATTTAATCAACTCCACTTTTTTAATTGCAACACTTGGATTTTTTTCTTTAGTATTTTCCAAAATAACACGCTTTCCGTAACAATGGACGCCTTTTACTCTATACAATCTATTGTTATACTTCACAAGATCATACGGTTGTAGGGCATAGTGATTTTTTCTAATAGCTCTCTTGTAACCCTTTCTATTCGTCTGTAGAGAACGATTATTGCGTCTGACTTGCATCAGCTCATACGGTCGGCAACGTTCTTGATCCGTTCCTCCTCCAGCAATAACAAACGCATCATTAATATGAGACTTTTCCAGCCCTAACTTGTTACGCGGGTATTTATTGACGTATCCGTACGTATGTTCTGCATCTAACTGTTCTACTAGCCTCCAGCGAATGGTATTCAGACATGCGGCCGCTTTAAGTGACTTATTTGCCTGTTGCTGGATGTTTGGATACCCAAACTCCTCGGCGGTCTGAGTGCCTTTTTCAAGGTTACATTTCCTACATGAGATCGTTAAATTCGACACTCGATCTGTGCCACCTCTACTTTTCGGGACGATATGCTCGACTTCTAAAGGGATATTTGTGTTACCACAATAGGCGCACTGTCGCCCCCACTTATCTAACAGATATTCTCTCACTTCGTAGCCTTGAAGTGTGCCCTGCTGATATGCTACTCCTGTAATTTCAGGACTCTGCATTTTCTGTGTGTCGAAATTCGCCACCTCCACCCTTTTGTAGGGTATCGGTAGCAGTGTTTCAAGTTGCTCAACTAATCGAATATGTGAGTCTTGTCTATGCTGGGTATAGGGGCTAACCATCCTTCAGTTCGTGTTCGGTTATTAAATCGTGGTGGTCTATACCCTAATCTGCCTCTGCGAGTTCTACGATACCTCCGTTGTTCCTCTAACTTGTTAGACACATCCTTTCACAAGCTAAAAGTCCCACTGATAACCTCTAGTTTGTCAGTCTTGGCGCTAAATCCAATATTCGTAAATCCTATATCCACTCCTAATTTAATCGGTTGTGTCGCCTCTCCAGTGGCATAGTTCAACTGAATAGTGAAAGGACATCGTTTTACAACTGTTGCCTTTC
>JAEORY010000298.1 GCA_016840645.1 Candidatus Borrarchaeota archaeon
ATAGGTACCTTCTCGCCCATGGGAGAGGTAACGTGGACTTATGAGAAGCGAATCTGCCATTTTTGAACTCTGACGTGCCGCAAGGTCATTTACTGAAATACCGTTACTTATACGTAGCAAGGCATTAGACATAGCTTCTGGTCCCGCCACACGGGCTCCATGAACATCCGCTAAGTATTCTCTAGATCTCGAAAAAGCTAGGCTGAGCAACTGGAGAAAGAATACAGACACTAATAAAATCCCACCGATAAGCATTGCAACAGCCGCTCCACCTCCTCGTTGCCTACTATAACCGTAACTTCCGTAAAGACCTCCCCAGAGTAAACTTCTTGCGATGAGCCCCACGATAAAAGGGATCGCCATAAGGACAATCATCATTCGGGCATCGCCGTGGCGAATGTGACCAACTTCGTGAGCAATCACAGCTTTTATTTCATCTTCACGTAATCCTTGCAGAAGTCCTTCGTGAACTACTAGCCAAGCTCCTCTGCCTCCACCGAAAGTGAACGCATTAAGACTTGAATCTCTTAGGACGTATAGATTCCGTGGAATAGGCTTATTGCTTTTAGTACATACTTCGCTGACCATGTCAAAAATCTGTCCTCCAGTATAGCCGCCTCCCAACGAACGTGTAAGCGCCTCTCCTTCTAAGCGTATTCCATTCTTTCTAATTCTTCTTTTCATAGTATAATTTGAGATCAAATAGAAGAACAAGAAAATTATTATGCCAAACACAAAATAAACGAGTAAATTTGCCATTCCTAGAAAAAGAACTCCTAAAAAAAGAATAACAAGGAATACATATCCAAATTGTAGTAAGAGATAAAACCATGACTTCAATCTAAGCAAAGCAACTCCCATACTGTTCCCCCTTGTGTAATTTTTGTTAAAACTTGTTGAATTTTTCTTTTTGTGCTATGCACTTTTAATCCTCTCTTCTTAATATAAATATTTTGCGCGCACTATTTTTAAATATAGGAGAGTTTTACTAGACTAAGAGGAGAGTTTTACCAAAATAGTCATATATATGCGCATAGGGTAACTCATGAGCAGAGGCGGCACTAGTTTTAATAAAACTAAAACTCTCCACCACCGTCTCTGCTCACCCTTCATCTGTTATGTATAGCTAGATTTTCGGTCTAGCCAAGCTTTGAACAATTTTTTGTTTGGATGCACTTCAATGATAGTTCATACTCATAAAGTTATTCAAAATGTTATTACAACTGAATTTAATATTTGCTTACCCTTTGAAAATGCAAGGAAAAAGTATTTGAGGAAAAATATTCTTAGTGCACTCCATATCTGTTGAAGAAGTACAATTATGTACTCTTTTCTCCCTCAAGCAATTTCTATCTAAGCCTAACAATGAAATTATTGGAGATCTATGAAGTGCGCAGGGGTTTTGCTGCAGTAATTACGACTAATCTGCTGTATTCATTTGCTACGTTCTTGCCTCTTGTTATTTTACCGTTATATGTCAATAGACTAGGAGCAAGTCTTGTAGTAACCGGATTAGTGATTTCTTTTTATTATATTACTACCACAATATTTAGCGTTGTTTGGGGAGTACTTTCTGATGCATTCGGAAAAAGGAAGATCTTTCTTTCTTCAAGTTTAATTGGCTGTGCTTTTGTCCTCTTTATTACTTCAATTATCGAAGTACCGATTTTTGTGGTACTTTTAATGGCATTATTCGGATTTATAGCATCTGCATTCCGTCCAGCAGTATTGGCTATAGTTGGAACATTGGCTTCGACTGAAGAGAGAGGAAAACTTTTCGGATTTCTTACAGCCTCAACTTCTCTTGGGTATGCAATTGGTTCATTTTCTGGAGGCTTTGTTGCACAATATATCTCGATTCAGATGAGTGTGGTCTTGGCAGCGATCTTAGCAGGAGTAGGAGCGATTATTAGTCTAATTTTCTTAAGAGGTGTTGATAGGATAGGAATAAATGTTCAATTAAACCCAAGGCTAGTGTTTAGCATATTGAAAAGGAAATTCGTTCCTACAAATATTAATGAATCTTATGTCAAGCAGGGCAATCTTCATGTTCTTTTTAGCGTCACTTTTATTCGCTATATTTCATTTTGGGGAATATGGACCTTATTTGCAGTGTATCTGAGTACTATACTCGGTGCTAGCGATTTTTGGGTTGGGATATTAATAGCGATCAATTTTGTGCTTGCAGGAGCGATTTTTCAACCTTTGGCCGGAAAACTGTGCGACATAATCGGACGAAAGCCAATGATTCTTATTGGGCTTGCCGGAACCAGTGCAGTAGAAATCTTCTATGCTTTAAGTCCTAACTTTTTGTGGATTATCCCTGCTCAGTTTCTTTTAGCATTTACATTTTCGTGCCTTGAGAACGGCAATAACTGTTATGTAACTGACGTTACACCTGAAACACAGCGAGCAGAGGCTATGGGGCTTCTAACAACATGTATCTTTGGAGGGGGTGCTGTAGGCGGACTTCTTGGCGGTATGATTGCACAAATTGTAGGCATGCAAGTTATGTTCCTATTGATGTCGATTCTGCCGGCCGCAGGGTTCTTTGTTGTCTTGATTAAGATAAAAGAAACACTTAAACGCTGATTGTTTTGTGAAATCTTCGATGAGACGCACTAAAAAATAAAAAGCATTTTCCATTTTTTCCTTTATGATATTTACTTCCTTCTGTGTATATATATCATCATAGAACCGAATGGTTCATATAAGACCGTGACGTAGGAGATTTTAAGAACCAAAAAGGATAGTAATGGACGATGAGAAGTGAAATCATAAAGATCCTAGCTACAATACTCGCATTAATTTTTGGACTCATTGTATTCGGACTATTACCTGCTTTAGCACTGCTTTTGTTTATTGCAACGATTGTGGGCATTGTAGTCTGGGTAGCGATGGGTAGAGTGTATTCCTCTGGAAGTGTCATTCGGTTTGTACTATGGTTCAGAGGACGTACGGTTGCAGGATTATCCGATGTGAATTTAAAGGATCTTGAAAGCCTAGAAAAAGGTTACTTCATCTTAGAAGAAGAGGAAGAGGAAAAAGCAATCGAAGAAGAATTATCACGAAAAACGCGTTTGTGGGGTAATGTACGAGAAAGTCTTGCCAAACCATGGATTCCTATTTTGTTCCTAATCTCTCTGGCAATTAACTTACTCAAATTTGCGGATTTTATCCCGGCAATCACTGAAATCACTCAGGAAGAAGCTGTACAGTTAATAATTAATATAAACATAATAATTTTCTTTGTCAGCCCAATTATTTTAGGTTTAATCATGCCAGGACTCTTTATTTTAAGGGACTACTCTCTTTACTATTTCCAGCGAGTAAAAGGCAATCTTGAGGTAGAAAAATCTTCAGGGTTTGGACAAAAACTACTTGAAGGCTTTGTGGGTGGTTCTGCCATACTGGGCTTTATGAAATTCTTTATAGAGTTAGCAACTGCACCAAATCCAGAATTAGCAGGGCAAATCGCGTTGATTATATTAATTGCAATCGGCTCCGCTTCACATTCCATAGTATGGACTCTATTCTTCTACCTTCCTTTTCACAGACGCTATGTGCATCGCCTAAATAGTAAGATCGCAAGAATGGGCGTACCACGTGCCGTTGTTGATATAAGGCCGATTAAAAAAGCATGAGAAGTATGGGAAAGACGCATATAATAAACACAGACAAGAAAAGTGAAAAAGTGTAGCTAAGTCACCGCAAACGCGCCAGATGCCCCTCTTTTTTATTTTACGAAAATAGATTCGCAAATCATAGCAGAGAAGCATTAACAAAAATATTATATGCGATTTAACCAATTCAAACTTGTGATTTCGAGTTAGGCTAACAACCGAACCCTTGAAATACTCGCTTATCGTGCATAACAGTAAGTATTATATGGCATATTCTGAGGGGCAGTTCTAGTGTGGGATGGTAAAGCTCTATCTGAGGCATTAAATCGAGTTCTCTCAGGACTCATTAAAGCAGATCATGCGATTAGGACTGTTATACTCACCGATCGCACTGGGTTAACCCTTGGGCATGTGACAAAATTTGATGCACGTCCTGTAGACGTTGACGGTCTCGGTGCAATAGGCAACGCTGTTTTTTGTGCTAGCGAAACTCAGGGTAAGCATACTGAGATTGAGGGAAACTTGAATTTAGTTGTTTCCGAATTCGATACTGGCGTTATTTTTACGGCTGGTATAAATCAGGGAGCGGTGTTGTGTGTTATCGCAGAACCCTCTGTTAATATCGGCGTTGTACGCTTCACGATAAAACAAAACGTGAAACGCCTTGGACGAGCACTAAGAGAATTTCATACTGATGAAGAAGAGACAGCTATACGTGCAGAAGACAGATTAATGAAGTTATTAAGAGACTTGGAAGAGTTTTAAGACCTAGAAAGAGACAGATTTTTTTAAGAACGAACAATTAACATTGAATTATTATGTAAAATTGACTTACAGAGGTATTTTTCAATTCTAGTTTCAGGTTATGAAAATTCGTTGGATATTAAGCGTAGAAGGAAGAGTAATGGAAAACTGAAAGATCTACCTTTAGGAGAATTTATTATGAAGACAACGGAGATTATTTTGAAACCAATCGGTATTATCAGGTCACCTTATAAAACAAAAGGCGATGCACCTAGACAAGGGAGACTTGTACAAACACTGGGAACAGTCGAAATATTTCCTGAGTTTAGCGAAGGATTAAAGGACATTGAAAAACGTAAGCATGTTGTTTTGTTATATTGGCTTCATCAAGCAAACAGAGGCATTTTAATAACGCCTACACCTGATAGTCCAACTCCGCGAGGCGTATTCTCCATAAGATCACCAGGTAGACCAAATCCTATCGGAATATGCACTACAGAGTTGATTAGACGTAAGGGGAATGTTTTGACAGTAAGAGGTATTGACGCAATAGATGGCACGCCTTTAATAGATATTAAACCTTGCATTCCAAAACTTGACAAGGTTTCTTGTGACGATTGAAAAAGTAGAGAAAAAGAGAGATAGGAAAATATACTTTATTAAAAAAAAAGACGAAGGCTCTATTTTCGACTATAGAAACTTCGCCATTGCTTCGTCTGATGTTAAGACTTCTCCAATTACTGGAAAGATCTTTTCTTCAGCAAACTTTTGTTCCTCATCAGTGAAAGCGTCCATGCAGTCTTTCAGAAAAACTGGGTGATAGCCCCGATCATATGCAGATCTACCAGTAGCTTCTACACACCAATTGGTTACAAAACCGCCTATCATCAGATTTTCAACGCCCAAATTCTTTAACAGGCCATCAAGTTCCGTATCAGTAAACCCGCACAAACGACGTTTGTCTAGCACAGTCTCGCCTGGTTGTGGTTTAAGCTCATCAGTGATTTCAGCACCCCATTCGCCTTTTTTAAACCCACCAGCTTCTTCAGCTCCTTTAAGCAGACCCGGATGTGTTTTTGCAAGCTCTGGGTAGCCTTCTCTAAAGGAAATCGGCGAATGTATTATCAAACACTTGTTAGGTCCTGCCTTCCTTGCAGCCACAAGTACTTTTTTCATGTTTCCTACTATATTATGGTCTTTTGCCCTCTTC
>JAEORY010000299.1 GCA_016840645.1 Candidatus Borrarchaeota archaeon
AAGCCAGCTTTGTTCGAATTTCCAGCTATGCGACTTATTTAAGTAAAAAAAGAAGGTATTTGAATCGATAGATTATCCACTAATTTTTCCATCTCTCATTTTAATAATTCGGCTTGCATACTTTTTCCAAGTTTCATTGTGGGACACAACGACGATTGTACTTTTTTGTTCTTTGTTAAGTTTTACTAGCAGTTCAAAGAAGTCTTCACCAGCTTGGGTATCGAGATTACCAGTCGGTTCGTCTGCGAAGATCACCCTTGGTGAATTAATTAATGCACGTGCAATAGCAGCTCTTTGTTGTTCACCACCAGAGAGTTGACGCGGTTTATGATCCTTTCTGTCAATCAGATCAACTGCACGTAAAACCTCATACGCTTTCTCCTCGATTTCTTTGTTCTTCAACTTTGAAGGCCATAATGGGCTTGTTATATTTTCAAAAACAGTCATATCTTGGACTAAATTGAACTCCTGGAAGACAAATCCGATTTTTTCCCGTCTCAGTTTCGGGAACTCCTTCTCATCAATTTTATCTGTGTCCATTCCGTCGAATATGACTCGACCTGTACTTGGTTGATCAAGTCCTGCCATAACATTCATCAGTGTAGTTTTTCCACAACCAGATGGACCTACGATTAGAAGGAAGTCACTTTCTCGGACTTCCATATTGATATCTTTTAGTGCAACAACTACTTCTTTACCTCTTTTGTATTCCTTGCTTACTTTCTCTACCAAAACCACGGGTACTGACACTATAATCAACTCCTTAACTTACAAGGCTCTAAAAGCCTCCATAGGCCTAATATTTAGAACTCTCCAATAAGCTATTAGTACACCAGGTATCTGAAAGATCACAATGATCACGAACGTGAGAATAAGCGTGTTTCTAGTTAATATCAAAGTACTAACGTTCACTAAGAACGAAAGATATGCGTTAATGCCTAACAGGTGAATGTCCATTTCCAATAGTAAGATATAGCCCGCCAAGGCCACTAATAGGATTTCGCTTATTATAAGCGATCTCACATTGTTATTTCCCCAACCGATAGCTTTCAAAACCGCAATATCTCTTTTTCTAAAAGTTGAAATGAGGAATCCATATAGAGTAGAGACGATAGCACTGCCTATCAATGTGCTTGTCAATCTTATTTGTGCTTCAGTTAATTGTCCACCTAGGCTAAATCCTGTGTCACTTACAGCGTTAAGGTTTATGGCTATTAACCATGCTAAGGCAGAATAAACAACAACAAATGATATGAAGCGGATTTTGGATCTAGTCGCAAGTTTCATGCCTTGCCAGAATATATTGACCAATTGTTATTCCTCCTCGAAGATCTTGTTATAACCTGTTTCAAATGCAATTAGAGAATTGTATTTCCTCTTATGATTAGTTTTGCACCATGTCTAATATAAGCTGCGGTAAACCTTCTTGCAACGGAAAAACTTTAGTAATCAAGAGGCTCACAAAAATGTTTTTTATAAAAAGAAGAATCAAAAATTATAAGCAAACTATTGATAAGAAAAAGATGCTAATTTTTCTTTTGCCTGTTCTAAAAAACCTCTCAAAGACGATATTTGGTTCGTTAATTTTTCCAATTCCTTTTCCTTGTTCATAATAGTAGAGCGTACGGTATCAGGAGAGGGTCCACCTACTATTTTTCTAGATTTGACACTTTCGATAGGATCTATAGCCTGAATGAGTTTATTAAAATCAATATCGAGTTTGTTATTGATAGTTTCCAGACATATTTTGTCAAATAGGTCTTTGTCTAAATCTGTTAATTTTTTTCGCCCCATTTCAAGAAGCGCAAGTACGATATTGCTTACTAATCTATGTGTGGTCCTAAAAGGAAGTTGAGTGTGAGAAACTAAGAAATCGGCGAGATCAGTTGCTGTTATAAAACTGTTTACACACATTTCTTTCATTCGATTTTTATCAACGTTAATGCCTTCGATGCATCCAGTCAGCATATTAACAGAAGAATAAGTAATTTCGAATCCATGCCATAGATATTTTGTTAATTCTTGCAGATCTAAATTATAACTTAAGGGAAGTGCCTTTATCATTGCAAGACTTGTCATCAGATCGCCGAAGACGGTAGCTGATTTTGCTCTCATTAATTCTGGAACGGAAGCATTTTTTTTCTGGGGCATAATGCTGCTTGTTGATGTAAACATATCAGGCAATTCTAAATAACTAAATTCAGAAGTACTCCAAAGAATCAGTTCTTCGGAAATTTGGCTGAGATATAGCATTATCATTGAATAAATTGAGAGTACCTCAAGTAAAAAATCTCGTGATGCTACTGCGTCAATTGAGTTGTCCATTAACTTGTTAAAGCCAAGTAACTCAGAAATTCTTTCGCGTGAGATGGGGAAAGTAGTTGTGGCTAAGGCCGCAGCGCCCATTGGGCACACATTCACCCTCGGAAAGGCATCTATAAGCCGATCTACGTTCCTAAACAATGCGTTAACATGGGAGAGAAAATGATGCGCTAGCGTTATTGGCTGTGCGTGTTGAAGATGTGTATAGCCTGGCATTAGGGTATCAACGTGCTCTTTTGCAAAATTGAGAAGAGTCTTAATAAAGGCAACAAGATTTTTTGCTACAAGAAGTATATCCTCTCGAGTAACCATTCGCAGTGCAGTATTTTGCTGATCATTACGGGATTTCGCCGTGTGAATTCTTCCTCCAATATCTTCGCCGATTTGTTCTATGACTCTAGCTTCAACGTTCATATGAACATCTTCCAGCATTGGATCTAGTTTCATCTCTGGATCTAGCGCATTTAAAGCCTTCAAGATTTGTTTTGATGTCTTGTCGGCAATAATGCCACATTCAACTAGCATTATGCAGTGTGCTTTGTTGATGTCAATTACAGCATTGATCAGTCTTCTGTCGCTGTCGATAGATGAAGAAAAATCAGCGATATCCTTTGGTTGTTTCCCTAGCCGCTTATGTCGTAGAAGATCTACTGAAGAATCGTCCATGTGAACACCTAATAGTTTGAATGCCTAATGTTTTTTCGCATTATTATTTCTTGCGACGACGGTTGGAAGTCCCCATAGTTGGATGAAATTAACGGCCTTCTTTTGGTCAAAAGTAGATAGTTCTTCATATGTAGCAAGGTCATAGTCATAGAGCGAATTCGGTGACGTCCTTCCAACGACTATTTGATTTCCTTTATAGAGTTTTACTTTAACTGCACCATTTACACGGGTCTGTGTATTGTTTATAAAAGCCTCTAGGTCATCTTTTAGTGGATCCATCCACAGACCAGTGTATGCAAGTTCAGTCCATTTTTGATCTATTATAGGTTTAAAGTAATTCTCGTGACGAGTGAGTACCATTTTCTCTAAATCCGCATGTGCTTCCAACAGGATCATTGCTGCAGGACATTCATAAATTTCTCTTGATTTGATACCAACAAGCCTGTCTTCAATATGATCAATACGTCCAACACCGTGTTGACCGCCTATTTCATTTAACTTTGCAATTAACTCAACGCCGTTCATTTTCTGATCATTAAGGGAAACGGGTGCACCTTTTTCAAAACCAATAGTTACGTATTCGGGTTCATCTGGTGCTTTCGTGGGATCAGTAGTAAGTTTAAAGATATCCTCTGGTGGTTCCTCTTCAGGATGTTCTAGAATTCCGCATTCTATCGAACGTCCAAACATATTTTCATCAATTGAATACACACTATGGGCGTCTGTTGGAATTCCATGTTTCTTAGCGTATTCGATTTCGGCTGGGCGATCAAGATCCCATTCGCGCACGGGGGCTATTATTTTTAGTTTAGGATTCAAGGCAGTGGTGCAGATGTCAATACGAACTTGATCGTTACCTTTTCCAGTACATCCATGCGCTACCGCATCAGCATCTTCTAATTTTGCAATTTCCACGAGTTTTGATGATATCAGCGGACGAGAAAGCGCTGCGTCTAATGGGTATTTGCCTTGGTAGAGTGCATTTGCTTTAATAGCAGGTGTGATATAATTATCAAAGAATTCCTGTTTTCCATCAATTTGATAGTGTTTCTTTACTCCTAAATCATACGCTCTTTCCTCAGCCGCTTTGAAATCCTTTGGCTGCCCCACGTTAATAATGACTGTAACGACGTCCGCCGTATATTTTTCCTGTAACCAGGGAACACAAACAGAGGTGTCTAGCCCTCCACTATAAGCTAAAACTACTTTTTCAACATCTTTCAAGATTCAAACCTCCTTTAGTTGTAATATCATTTCTGCAAAACTTTAAATCTTCCATGAACATGAATAAAACAAGTTCAATACGCGATAGAGTTTTTATCTCAGAGAAAAAATATATTATGTCCTCTGAAATGGAAGAAAATATGTAAAAAACAGTGCCGAAGTTATCTAGTTCGAGTGCGATCTCCTGGGTACCTCATCCCGTCATCTCTGCAATATTTATAATGTATCTATCGCTTTTTAGCATTCAAACCTAATATGCCACTTATAAATATTTCTAAATCGCTGTTTAATTAAGGTCTCTTGATCCTAAAATAAACTATTATGCACCTCTTAACATTTTTAATGTTATACATCCGCTAAAACAGTGATAAAATGAAAAAATCCATATGGATTTCTTTAAGAATTGCTAGCCTTTGAAATGACACCTCTATTTTTTTGTCTTTTATATAATATTTACCTATAAAAAACGCGCGCAACAAAGCATAAAAGTAAGTTTCAAAAAAGGTTATCAAAACATAAAGTCTTCAGTTCGAATGTTTATCTAATACTAAACTATAGCATTTCTGCTGACCGTTAATTGATTTCTGGAGCGGGGCGATCAACTTAATTAGGCGGTAAAAGGCTATGTCGCGTGATGAAAAAAATGTAAAGATTATATTTGAATATCCTGGTCATACAACCGAAAAAATCTTGGCTAAATCTGAAGCGAAAGAATTAGAAATCATGGCGGTTTCAGGGGTATTTAAAAGACTTATAAGAGAAGTGTTGCGTGTAACACTCGCGATCTTAGAAAGTAAAGAGGATAAGATCAAGAAAAAAGATTTGGTTAGGGGACGCGGAGGAGACAAATATAGAGCGATAAAGTACCTGAAAGCAGAAGGGATAATCGAGGACAAGAAAGGAGTAATAACGATACAAGACCTCGCAAAGTTGACAGAATTAAAAGATGAACTTTCCGATCTAGTATAGCGTGTTGATTTTTTTTAATCAGATAAGATGTGGCAAGAATGGTACATCCTTCATAGTAAGAAAACCTGGAGGGGCATCCATTACAGCATCGATCAAATTCACAACTATTGCAACTGTCGCATCGTCTCCAAATAACCCATTCTGAATCTTAAAGTCAATATCTGGTTCTCCAAAAATCTGTGTTCTATCATATTGTTCTTTTGCATCAATTTCCATTCGGAGCACTAACTTTATTAAGTTTTCTCCATTTTTTGATCCTGTTGCGGTCTGAAAAATTCCGGCGACTTCGCCTGGCTCGACTTCGAAATATTCTGTTTTTAATAGTTCTTTGGCGATTACGGCTTCAATTTTCTCGTCTATAACTAAGTCCCAGCCAAGTGTATTTGCA
>JAEORY010000300.1 GCA_016840645.1 Candidatus Borrarchaeota archaeon
AACAATCGCATCTCTTACACTTGCTGGTGTTGATCCTAACTTATGTGGGTTTCATGTAGATGATTCAACCTTTAAGGAAATGAAGAAATACTGGGAAAATGCAAAATTCAGTCACCCCGGGTATCACTGGACTCAGATAAAAAATGCTATACCATCAATATTAGATGATGATTTTTATGGCTCTAAGGAGTTCTTTGAGTAGTTTAGAGGATTTGATTTTAAAACTGTAGAGAAAAACTGGTTTTATCGAGATCTTTATACTGCTCTTCCTTACTCGATTGCCAAGTATCTTGATATGTTATATGGAAAAATAGGCATACAAGTACATCAAGAGCCAGTCATAAGAGAAAAATAAATCATAGGCTATTTGAAGGATGTTTATCTTTCAATTCTATTTTTCTCCGTGAATTATTTGACATTTGGCTGCACGCTCTTGTCTGCTGAATATAATGAACTAAGAAGTAGAGTAAACAAGTCGTTTTTACCTAATGACTTGAAGCTCAGAGATATCCCGGTACATGCTCACGTTCTCGCCTCCACCAGGGCTGACAATATAGCTGTCCTCGGTATGTATCCGTGAATCACCGAGTACCACACTGGGCTCTACCTGAAAGAACATACCCTCTTCGAGAACCCATTCACCGTGACTAGGACCAAGGAACGGGTACTCATGGCAGCCAATACCCAAGGCATGTCCAATAAACGACCGTTCATAGGTGTGCCCATTAGATTCATAGAACTTCTTGACAATGTTATGTACATCGAGTACCTTTGCTCCGGGCATTAATGCGTCACCTGTGACGTGCTCCGCTGCTACAGCCATCTCATATGCCTTAACCTGACTGTCTTCAGGTTTCTTCACTACGGCCATTCTTGAAATATCGCTTAGGTAGCCGTCAAATATGCATCCGAAGTCTACGTGGATTAGGTCGCCCTCTTTGAGCTTGTATTCTCCGGGTATGTGATGAGTCTCCCAGATGTTTGGTCCTGCACCCATAGTCATGAAGGCGACTGTGTCCGCTCCATAACTTAGAGTCAAGTCTATCATGTTTCTGGCTATCTCTTTCTCTGAGTCGCCGGGTTTGGCGATCTCAAAGGCTACTGTGATGGCTTTTGCTGTAGCCATATTGATTTTACTCAGATGCTGTAGCTCCTTTGGGCTCTTGATGGATCTGAGCTTATCCAGTACTGGCTGGCAGTCTGTGAACTTTACGTCTGGTAGCTGTTTGCGGAGGTGATCCATGCACATGCCCGGTATGTCTAGCGTCTCGACTCCTACGCAGGCCTTCTCATAGCCCATCTCTTTGATGGTCTGTGCTACAAAGTCTATTGGTTTCAGTGGCTCCCATTCGCCGCCCTCGTAGACTCTGAGGTCTTCTATCCATGTTGTCTTCTCTGCTGTTACTTTTTCATTGGCGTGAACTCCGAATATGGGTTCGCCGTCTAGTGGGATGAAGACTGCTGCGAGTCGTTTGAGCATGGTGATTGTCATGATCTCTGAGTTGCTGCAGTAGTATACGTTATCGTGGCTTGTGGCGATGAGGAGGTCAATTTCCTTTGCCTCCATATGTTTGCATAGTTTATCTTGTTTGAAACCGGTTATCATATGTTATGTGAGGCTTTTTGGTTATTCAAATCTTCTGAATAGGATTTTAACTGTGTGTTCATGTAATTATTTGAGATTTATTTATGGGAGTATACTCCCGGGTATAATGAAGAAAGAAATAGAATTGAAAAAGAGTTTATAATTAATGCTTCTCTATTGCTGATCACTTAAAGTCTGATGGAGTGAGACTCAGTAGTTTATACTCTATTTTCAACAGGAGTTATCTCCACTAGAGTATTCTCTGATTGATTATAATCTTCATCAGATTTTTTTGGCAGATACCTGGTTCTCGGTCAGTTGGCTTGAGTGGACGTAGTCTATTTTGTTCCATGAATCATTCAATAAGGTTATAGATCAGTTTATTTTCTTTAGCATCAGTCATTAGTTATTATAAAAAACATGTCCGTCGCTGGAGTACTTGGTTAGTTCTTACGCTAGCCAGGTGAATAATATGAAAAGAAAGTCAACACTAGTTTTAGTATGCCTTATTCCAATTTTGTTACTTGCATCCACGACCGCCTTGGCGAAGTACAAGACGGATGTAGAGGGATTAGCCTACGGAACCTTTGAGAATTATAGAGGGTATCCAAGCGATGCTGAGATTGTAAGCGGGTTCTGGAGCCTTAAGATACAGGATGGGCAAGTCTGGTACTACGCACGTGTTCTAGAGAAAAACCTTTTACCATCTGAGGGTGCCCCTATTGATTCTGCGGATATTCTTGAGTATACTATGATTGGGAAACCATTTAGCATCGAAAAAGGATACGACGAGACGCTTGATACAGAGTATGTGAAGGTGTTTGCTACCTATCAGGTTACAAAAATTGCGGCGAAGTTGGATGGAACTTATACGACTAAGACATGGACAACTTGGAGTCAGATCGAAGTATATGCTAATGGTGATGTTATCGATAACAATAACCCATATGATGATACTTGGTATAAAGAAGGCGAAGTATTATACCAAGACTTCTTCTAACATCCCCCTTTTTATTTTTTACATGGTCTTAGGTTTTTTATATATGACTGCAATGAAGTCAAGTTTTTTTATGGTTAATTTTGTTGGATAAATTATGTTTTTAGTAGTATTTTTTTGTTTATATTTTAATAATGGATCACAGTTACATCAAAGTTTTTATATAGTAAATAGTAATACTAAAGGTGTGGAATGTTTCCACATATGTGGACTGTTTAAATGTATTTAAGGTATACAATGAATGGAGGGGAATGTGGTGGTTGAGAAAGATGGAATATTGTTAGCGCAGGCTATAATGAATAAAACAAGATTAGAGATTCTTGATACGTTGGATGAACCTATGCATATCTCTGGAATTGCTGAGAAAATGGGTTTAGATAGATCAACGGTTGCTTATCACTTGAGTTTATTAAAGAAGGTTGGGATTGTTTCGAATGAATATAGGCCTCTTACTAATCCGATGAGGGGATGGGTTGGTAATTACTTTATAATCAATCGAGAGGTTCTTGAGGAAGCTATAGAGCTGGTGGAGAAGGATTTCCAAAAAGTGAGAAAAAAGTAGATCAATGACTTGAACCTAGAAGTATTTCGGTAGTTGATGATGTTTCCTAAAATTTTCTTAGTGTATCGATTTTTGTTGCTTCAACGTCGTGTGGGGTTCCTATCAAGGCTTTTAATTGAACTGATTCTGATTCAATTATTCCCAGTGATTGTATTATAGATCTCAGTATTGTGTCAAGCATGTTTGGCATGGGGAACCCAACTTTAACTAACAGTTTAGTTTTTCTTATATTTAACAATTAGTTGAGTTAGAAATATTATTAACTTATTTGAGTATTGGGTTTGGGGTAATTTGTCGGAGTAAGTGACTTTATAGAAAATTTATGAAGAGTTGGTTGCCCTTAATGAGAAGCTAAGTCTTCTTGAGTGGATGATACTTTCGCCTGAGGATGTGAGTGCTGAGCTTTCTGAGATCGATGGGTTGGAGAAGTAAGCGGTAGCGCTCTCTCTGTGTAGGTTGACGTTGTTAAGATGTTGTATAGATGAAAACGCGCGGCGTCTACGCGTTTTTTATTGTGGTAAGAATAAAACAGGTTAGATTGGGCTTATTATTTGAATAAAATAAGATAATTCTAGGTTGTTTCTATGTTTTCTGTTTCTTCTTCAGGGTCTTCTGGTTCCTCTGTTGGCTCTTCTTTGTTGTTTTTTGGTTTTCCATTGTTCTCTAAGGGTTTCTCGGGTTTCACTCCCTCACCATTACTCTCTTCCTCACCTAGCAAATCCCCGATCGAGTCAAGGATCTCCTCAGCTTCTTCTAATTTCTGCTCTGCGAGTTCCATATCATCCTCGGATACTGCAGCCTCAGCCTCCTCAATCAGGGCTTCCACCTGAGTTATCAGCTCCAATACTTCAGTTCTCAGCGGGTCATCCTCAGCCAAAGCCATAGCTGTTTCATTATAGGCTGCAAGACGCTCCTCAACCTCCATCTGGTCATCAACAGAGTTCATGGCTTCCTCGCTGAAAAGTGGGTTTTCACCGCCTTTACCGATCTGCCTTGTTTCCTTAACTAGTATCTTGAGTTGGTTCATTGCTTCCTTGAGATCTCCACTTGTGTCGACGTCCTCAAGCTGAGCGATTATATCAGCGTACTTAGTCTGAATCATTAAGGTGTTCTCCAGAGGTGAGCCGGCTCTCGCCATGATCTTGGCCATCTTTTTGTTCAATTGTTCAATGCGGTGCATCGTCTGGAGCTTAAACTGCTCCATTTTCTGCTCCTTTATAGGCTGGCTTTGACTTTTCAGCAAACCTGTGGCTTTACCGATGAGTCTAACAGCTTCACCAAGTACTATTTCAGACTCATCAAGAGAATCAAAGTTATCCTTTATATCTAGGAGTACTCTTTCAGCTTCATCCAGTAAAATGTTTTCTTCATCCGATTCTTCGAGCCCCAGTCCATCAGCTATTCCTCTTAGTAACCCTATACGATTTAAGAATTTTTCAACGTTTGAAAGAAGACCTATCATTTTTGCATGATTGTCTTCTTCAGATAGTCCCTCAGACTGACTCTCCATGACCTCTTCCTCAGACTCTTCGGTCTCATCCTCCGCCTCTTCTTCCGTTTCCTCTTCAGACTCTTCATCTAGTGCTTCTTGTGCTCTTTCCAGTGCTTTTCCGTATTCCTTCAAGGCATCAGTAGCCTTTTCTATAGATTCCTCGTAACTGCCTGCGTCATATAATTCCTGGGCCTCTGTGTGAAGCGTCTGAGCTAGTGTGAGTGCCTCCTCTGCTTTCTTGGGTACTGTTCCTTCGCCCTCTACTATTTCATCGATGAAGGTTGTTACCTCTGCTTCAGTATTTGATAATAATTGTAACAGGTTCTCTGCTGTAGTTTGGCTGTCATCAGCTTCTTGGCTGTATACTGGGTGTATTCCTCCTAGGAGTGATGAAGTCAGCAGAGTCATCAGGATTATTACAACTTTTTTACTCATCTTTCATCTGGCCAACCATAACATGATATATATAAGAAGAACCCGGAGGAACCAGATGGAACGCTGGTTTCATTGATATTCATGATTATATAATTTATTCATGTTTCTGTAGGTTTCTCAGTTATACATTCGTTTTGGGGTATGTATCAATTATAGTGTTGTCCTCAATTTTGATTAATGTATTACTGTAATGCATATGAAGCTGTTTAAGTATAGATGTACACTCGCATACTAAATACTTAAAATAAAAAGGTAAGGATTTGTGTAGGTTAATCTCGGTATGCTAAAACAGTTCGATTTCCAGAGTATGGGGCATTTACACCCATATTATGATAGTCATCAAGTCCTTTCTCGGAAACATAAACGACCATCATATTCTCCGCTACTCCGTATGGGTGACCCCAGTACTTCATGTGGAAGCCTTTTTTCTCGGCTTCTGTCTTAACTCGATCCATTTCTTTATGTAATGGTTCACCAAGTTTTCCCATCCATTC
>JAEORY010000301.1 GCA_016840645.1 Candidatus Borrarchaeota archaeon
CTGACTTACCCAACGAAAAAACGCCCCACCGAAGACCAGATGCAGGACCTGCGCATCGCGTGGCTGACCGCAAAACACACCAAGAGCAACACCATCACACTCGTCAAGGACAAAAAGCTCATCGGCGTCGGCGCAGGCCAGATGAACCGCGTCGAATCCGGCAAGATTGCCGTCAAGCACGCCGGCGACGAGTCTCACGGCTCCGTCATGGGCTCCGACGCCTTCTTCCCGTTCCCGGACAACGTTGAAAATGCCGCCGACGCGGGCATCACAGCTATCGTTCAGCCCGGCGGCTCAAAAAAGGACGACGAAGTCATAGCCGCCGCCGACAAGGCCGATATCACAATGGTCTTCACAGGCAAACGCCACTTTAAACATTAACAAATGGCTTAGTCCGCGGTCTTTGCGAGCGAAGCGACGCGGCAATCTTCTTTATTTTCTCTCCCTGTGTCATTCCCGCGAAGGATTGTCATCCCCGAGAACATACTTCTATGGGCCGGAACAGGGGACGGGAATCCAAAATTCCCCTCGCCTTCTCTCTACTGACGCTTTGCTTTCTTCTTAGGCATGGTTATTTATCTTATTAAATGTAAGTCAATCCTCTTCTCCAATTAAAAACTTGCGTCCTTTTTCGCTAATTTCCCATATTCCTCTTGGTGAGTCTTTCTTTAAGAACCCTTCGTTAACCATTGTATTGCGTGCCCACTGTGCAGCGTTACGCCAGCGTAATGTATCAGGTGATGATGAAAGTGGTTCATAATCAACGTCTTTTAAAGTTCCTCTCATGATTTCTTCAACCCTATCTAATGTAACACTCATTCGTTCAGAGCCTCCTAATTCCAATAAGGCTTGCAATATAGGTTTGTAATAAGCTTCCTCTTGTGTTCTCAAGCCGCGTTGTAGTCTTCCTAGATTTTGCCGTTGAGCCCTTACCACTTCTTCATCTTCGTCTACTTCGACCATTGAGATTGTTTCCCATTCTTTACGAAGCGTAGCTGTCTTGTCGCGAAATGATGTCAGTTTACCTGCGTTTTCTAATGCTTCTTTTGCTCTATCGTAATCCCGTCTCTCGAAGCTATTGGCGCCTACTCGATTGATAAAATCTATCTCTGCCTCTATCTCCTCAAGTAAAATCTCAAACGCAGCAACTACATTTGTAGGATTGTTCTCAATCATTAAAATTCTCCTTATAAGAGTAACCTCTAACCTTTTCCAATAGATTTATATATTCTCTTACATCAGTCCTTTTCTTAAATGACTTGATAAGCTTGTGTAAAACTCAACTTTCATTACCATTTCTGGATTCTTCAATCATGTTTCTGTCAACTAATGCTTCATGTACTTCTTTGCCATATTTTAGAGAAAGCTCTTGGGCGTCCCTTTGTATTCTATCGGGTTTAGCTGCAGGTCTTAAGACTACACCGGAAGACTCTACTTTCCTTCTGGCTATTTCAAGAAAACATCTTTCTGCGATTAAATCAGCCACCAATACTTGAGCGGGTAATGTCTTCATATACTGACAAGTATCACCAATATAATGTTTTACTGAAGGGAAGTTTACATAAATAATCACTTTTCCTGTTTCTGTGCTATATGAAGTTCGTTGAAGTGGGCGTGAATCATAATTTGGTTCTGGTTCATTAAACATTCCTTTTCGACCCTTATCTGGCTTATCCTTTTTGGATTTAACGCGTGCGTCTAAAAGCGCGATGTATGTCTCATGCTCTGCAGTGATGACCGCATTCTGCCCCGCTCCTTCACCCCAAACTTCTAACTCATATTTTGCAACATGCCTTTTTGCATCAGCTTCGTTGACTTTAATTTCATCTCTTGAAATGTGTATTGAGTTATTATCTGAGGTGATTTTGATCTTATTCCCGCCCTCTATCATTTTAATATATACAAGTAAAAATACCTTTCTTGGTTTGTTAGGCCGTAGTGTTAAAGATTCAGGTTGAAACACCATTCCTTCTTCCATTAATAGTTCCTTTTCGGGAACCACAATAATTTTTGCTTGTGATTGACGATTGCCTGTAGTTGCTTGAATAATCCCTTCTACGTTAGGCTCAATGCCTTCTACAGTAATATATTTGCGCACAATGCCGACGCCATCTTCAGAAGTGATTCGGTGCTCTGGTGTTATTACGCGGATTTTTGAATTGCTGGAGCTTACTTTAATTATAGAGCCATATCGCACGATATCTGTATTTATATGAAGTTGGAAAACATAACGTTTAGCCACGGTAATTTGGGCAGAGGAGGGGTAAAGACAAAATCCATCAGGTGGTTCTTCAATGTTATCTGTTGGATCTTGCCCCAAGTTTACTACAGATTGAGCTTCGATTTCAGCTATTTCATTCAAAATATTAAATGCCTTTTTGTATCTCCGTGCAGCCTCTCGATCAATCTTGCTTTGACTCTCTTTTTGTTTGCGTAACTTTTCATCTTTTACTAATTTCTCAAGGCGTTTTTCGATTTCTAAGGTAAGGATTATGCAGAATTCATGATGAGGATCAATTCCAGTTCGATCTGATCTAAGTACCGGTTCTTCATTCTTAAGTAATTCTCTAAAGTTTCTTATTTTTACCTCTCCAAAAAAATGGGAAGCTAGCGGTTCATTGTCATATTTGAAAAGGGAAATTCCAAGCACAGTATTTTCATTATCCAACAATAATAGTCCACCATCCCGGTTGTCACCTGTTTGAGTAAGTTCGTTTTCAGAACGCCATATTGAAATATTTATTGGGAAATCTTCATATTGACCATACGAAATAGTAAATTCATCTGCTATAAGCTCTTTTCCTTTTGGCATTTGGTATCCTAAAGGACGCCTCTCACCCGAATTTTCATCTAAAAGGAAAACTTTTCTTTTTTGGTTGGTCATAATTTTACGTAGAAGGTAGTTACTACCCAATTCTTCTTGAAGCCTGCTAATTCGAGGTACTCCTCGTTCAGCCTCGAAACATGCAATGGTTCCGTTGTTATCAATTTTATACTTTTTTCTAAGCTTTGAGGTTGCAGAAATAGAATCCGCTATCTCATATATAGTCTTATTTCCCACCATAAAAATACGGCATTCAACAAACTGTCCATCTTTAAAAGTGAAAATCTTCCCATTTTTCATGGACGCAAGCGCATCTGTAGCGCCCTGTCCAAAAAATCCACGAACTTTTTTACCTATTTGCATCCCACTGGTTGCTGAGCCGTATTTAGCAACGAATTTTGTTTTAACATCATCCTTTGACATACCTTCTGCACTGTCACGAACAGAAAAAATGCCAACATAATTCTTTTTCTTGTAAAGAATTTCTATAGTTCCTTTTACGCGATGTGTATCTTCTAATCGAATATAACTGTCATCAGAATTTGTAATAAGCTCAACAAGAGCGCGTATGACATTGCCTTGTATCGCAGCTCTTATACTGCGAGCTATATGTCTATCGTCTGCTTTAATGGTTCCTTTTTCCATGATACATCTCCACTATTCTTATGCATTATTAGATCTCAAAAATTTTTTAAAATGTTCCTCTAACCAATGGAAGAATTTTAATACATCCTGTCGATCAAGTTCTTCCGCACAATTTTTTAGCATAGCAAAATTTTCTCTCAAGACTTGCCGTGAAGAATCCAATGTACCTTGAAGTAAATAGCAAAGTTCAGCTTCCGAAATAGAGTCATATTGATCATCAATGTACTTCAAATAAGCAGATGAATCCGTTGTTTCTTTCAATATACTTTCTTTCCTTCGGGTTTTAGAGATTGGTTTTTTGCTCTTCTGAAAACCAACGTCGGATAGTTGTGTTTCCGTCTGGCCTGAAATAATTTTAGTTCTTTCAGTAATTTGGTAGCCATGACGAGTTTTTCCTCCTATCCATTGCCTTTTTTTTCCTTTACAACGCCACAAACTTTTTTCAACACGTGTTGCATCTGGAAATTCAAAATATCCTGACAAAGAAAACTTCTTTGGAAATAATTTGAAAGCTCCAACTATTATATTTTCAAGTGACAATTCAACGCCTATTTCCTGAAGTTTTATAGTTGTATACATCACCAATCTGTCAAGATCTATCGATTCATAACTTTCCGTTTTGAATGATTTTAATTTATTAATTTTATCTTTGTCTCTCATCTAATATCCTTCTTTTTTATTTTGAAATGTACATATCATTCCTATTCTTGATGCTATATATATATTATTTACACTTGGTGATTGTGTCATTCCATTCAAAGTCAGCTTTCCTTTTTATATTAGTTTTGATATTATATCCTTCACGACCAAACTGTTTAATACAACCAGATTTCTTTAGAAAACCAATTACTATATATATTTGATAACTCGGGATTATTTCCTGTTGGTGAGAATTTACTTTTTCGATGATTTGTTCAGCCATAAAAGGCCCAGTTCCAGAATTTGATAATGCATTCATTGTATTTACTGTTTTTTCAAAAACATCTTTTGGAGCTTTATGTGTGTATTCTCTTTTTTGTTTTTTTGACCAACCAATTTTTATAAGACTGTCATTTTGTACCTTAAATTTTGGATACTTTTTCTTTGAAGACCTAACAGCTTTTTTAGTTCGTCTATTTGTTTCTTTGTGGAGCTTGTTAGAAGTTTTTAAAGATGGATTTTCAATTCTTGCAGCAAGATCTTTTATCTCCACTGCTGCACCTCTTGCCATATCAACAGTTCTATAATCACCATCCTTCGCTGCTTTAGAAATCATCTCTCTTAAATTATTTTCTGCCTCTTTTAATATGTCTCTTATTGTATTATTTGAGTCTTCCATAATGCATACAATATAAGCTCTATAATATAGGGAGTCAATATATTTTCGCTATATTTTAAAAAATATTTTTTTTCTAAAGATGATTCACACCTAATTTTAGCCCTCAAAACGTAATAATTATTGAAAAATGCCCCTTTTTCCTTAAAAACTGTTCCTGATTGTATACAATCTACCGAAATTCCCTACCACCGTCAAAACAAAAATGGCCGCTTGCCACACCCGGTTCAAGCGGCCATAAATCACAAGGATATCGATGATCCCTGCATCTACTATTATACCACGCCCAAAATAATGTAAAAACAAAAAACCCTGCGCACCAATCTTCAATCCTTTTCTTGTTTGCGAGTTAGTACCTTGGAATTTGTTTGTCATTTGCTGCTTGTAATTTGAAATTTACTTCCCTGTCTGACTTCTGGCTTCTGTCCTCTGACTTCCGTCCTCTGTGCTCTCTATGAACGATGAAGAAGAATAGCATTTTGTTGGACTTCATGCAAGACAGGTCTAAGTCGCAGGTTAAAGCTTTTAAAGCTGAGCGCATAAGCTCGCTTAGAGTACGGCTTAAAGCTTGAACCGTTAGGCGTTCTCGGACGCCGGCAGGAAGTCCTCTCTCCGTGACCTCTGTACTACTATCCGCAATCTTCTTGTTTTTTATGTGCGTTTTTCATGCTGCGATTTTCGTAAGTCCTTTTATATCAACTACTGAAGCTGTCATTAAAGTACTGGCGAACTTTTGGCCTTTGGCAGTGAGCATATACCTGTTTTC
>JAEORY010000302.1 GCA_016840645.1 Candidatus Borrarchaeota archaeon
TTCCAGGCCCGCTCGGTCTCCTCGGTACGCTACTAAGCCATAGGAAGAAATACAAAAAATCTCAAAGAATACGAAAAGATTGAAAATATCTCCCGTAAGCACGACACCCGTAGCACCTGTAAGAAGCAGTAGATAGAGCATGTGGTATTTTTCTGTCGCTCCCTCCTTAATGTATGCCAATGCATAGATCGCAACGACAAGCCCTGCCAAAGCGATCAGGCTTGATAAGAGTATGCCTATAGGACCCGCTACGATGCTGATGCAGAAAGGCGGCGGAAAGCCCCCAATATGGACGACGATGGGATCTTTCAGTACTTCAGGAATCAACGTCAGAGTAATAACAAAATTAAAAATAAAAGCCGCGACGGGGATATATTTAATCAGTCTTTTTGAAATAAATCCTAGAAGGGGGATAGCGAAAGCAAGTCCTAATGGAACAGCAACTAAAAGGACAGGGTTTACCATCTTTGCTCCTTTATTTGTCGTAGATCGAGTACACCGTAGTGTTGATACAATCGGATGGCCAAAGATAGAGCCAGCGCCAGAACGGCCACGCCGATGACGATGGCCGTCAGCACCAATGCCTGAGGAACGGGATCCACCATGCGTTCGGCCTCAATGGAGGAATTCGAAAATATGGGAGCCGTACCTTTACTAATATAACCGACAGCCACAAGAAACAGATTCACGCCTGTTTCCAGAATACTAAGGCCGATGATCACTTTGATCAGGTTATGCTTCACCAGCATGATAAACAGCCCGATGAATATAAGCCCAAAGGCCCCAATGTAATAACTATAACTCTGTAAAAAAGTCACCACGTTAGACATATCCATCTCTATCTCCTATAATCCCAGGCGTGATCATTCACTTTCCTCCACAAGGTGATCGATCACCCCGGCTAGCTCTGACCCCACTTTAAATCCGATGGCAATATAAATAATCGGAATGACACCCGCACTGAACAACGTATTGAGCTCACCCTTTGGCAGATAGTTCGAAAGAAAATAGTGCCCGCCTACGGCTAAACCCACCAGACCTATGATGATAAAAGCCAGACCACCCAGAGACTCTATGGTTTTACTTCCAGTCTCACTGATGCGTCTTCCTCTGCAGCCCAGATAGACGAGAACAAAGGCCGATGCAATGATGGCACCTCCCTGAAAACCACCACCGGGTGTGAGATGGCCATGGATGAATATATACGTGCCATAAAGAAGAATCAGAGGGAATAGGAATCGGCAGCCCGTAAAGAGCACTAAACTGGCTGGTTCGATTTGTCTCTTTTCTTTTTTTCGGCGTGTTGCCAGAACAGCTCCCAAGCCCGTTGCCGCCACAAAAAGTACCGTCACTTCGCCCAGGGTATCAAAACCTCGATAATTAAGGACCACCGACGTAACGATGTTCGTAGCTCCGGTCTCTTCCCTGCCTTTATCGATATAGTGGGTACCGACCTTTGTTTTGGGCTCACCAAAGGGAACGTGGTCCAGAGACAAACCGATTCCCACAGCAATAACAGCCAATAAAATAATACTGATGACGCTTCTCATTCCTCGTACCTCTTGGTTCGTCTGATAGCAACGATAAACACAGCGGTAACCAATGCGGCTCCGATTGATGCCTCCGCCATAGCGACATCCGGTGCCTGTAAGAAATAAAACAGAATCGCCGCAATTAAGCTGACCATGCAGGAAGCAATCACCGCACTCATTAAATCTTTGAAAATGAGCGCTGCTATCGCTGTGACAAGCATCAGAATGATTAAGAAAGAAACCAGGATTATCATGCTATCTCCTTAAATTCATCAAAATCTTCTGTCTTATCCACCACACTTTGATCACAGAGAACAACGCCATCCTTGCGGGAAGCTCTGGCTATCGCATGACTGGAAATGGGATTGGTCACCATGATAAAAAGTGCGATGAGTACAGATTTCCAGAACCAGCCAGGCTGCATGATTCCGACCCCAACAATCGTCAGAAAAGCGCCCAGTGTTGTGCACTTTGTCCCGGCCTGAATTCGGTTATATACGTCCGGAAGTCTAAGCACACCCAAATTACCCAGAAATAGGAAGAGCACTCCAATTCCGGTTATAACCAGTCCAAACATCTGCATTTATATTCCCCTTTCTAAAAACCTGGCTATGGCAACCAATCCAAGAAAAGCTAATAAAGAATACACCAGGGCGACATCCAAATAAACATATCTCTCGAATAGAAAGCCTAAAAGAACGAGTAAAGCGACAACCGTTGTGGTAATCGTATCCACTGCCACAGCTCGATCAGAAGCAGTCGGACCTTTCAGCATACGCAAAAGGCAAAGAAAAATGCCTATGCCTATTACCACCAAGAAAGCGAGAATAATGGTCTCATTCATGCAAATATCACCCTCAAATATTTTTCAAATCGTTCACCAATGATCTTTGTGGCCTCTTCTGTTTCTGTAGACTGAACATTGATCCAATGAATGAGGAGCTTGTCACCCAGGATGTCCAGCGTAAACGTTCCTGGTGTTAAAGTAATAGAATTCGCCAGTACCAACTTTGCGATGTCCTGTTTCAGCGTTGTCTTGATGACTACAATGCCTGGCTTGATGGGCATCTTTGGATGAATCACCCGGTAGGCAACGTCTACATTGGCCTTCACGATCTCATAGAAAAGCACGACAATATAGACGAGGGTATACGCAATTCGTTTTACACTGAACGGAGGCAGTCCTAATTCAAGATAGTTTTTATGTAAAAATAAGGAAAGAATGAAACTCAGAAGAACACCAATGCTGAGTTCCTGCCAATGAAAGCTTGATGTGAGGGCAAGCCAAATGACCACGAGAATAAGAAATAAATAAATAAAATTTCTCCCTCGATCAGTTGCTGTATAAGCCATTTCACCCATCTATGAATGTCCTTTCTCTTATCAAAGAGATGTATGTGTTCTTGTTTAGGCTACTATTAAACCAAATCCATTTATTTCTTTGATGGGGTGTCTACAGAGGAATAATAGACCAGTCGCGCCATCTCAGTACTCAAATCGACACAAGTGACTTTAATATTATCCGGCATAGCCAATTGGCATGGAGCAAAAGACAAAATGGCATTGACACCCGCTTTTGCCAAACGACGGGCTATGATAGGTGCTACGGATTCGGGTATGGCCAGGATGGCTAATTGGATTCCCTCGGACTTGACCCTCGCCTCTAAGTTTGCCATATCTTCGATGGTTATCTTTTTGATTTTACGCCCGATTTTTTTGGGATTATCATCGAAAGCCATGACAATTTTAAATCCTTCAGATTCGAAACCTGAAAAAGCAAGCAATGCTTTACCGATGTTACCGACACCCACCAGAGCCACTTTTTTTGGCGGATCGAGATTAAGTATCTCACGAATTTTTTGGGTTAAGTCTTTGACATTGTATCCAACGCCCCGCGTTCCCAATTCGCCAAAATAGGAAAAATCTTTTCGTATGATGGCAGGATTAATATTACAAACTTCGGCAAGCCGGGAAGACGAAACGATTTCCGTTCCTTCTTTCGCAAGACACACAAAGGCCCTGAAGTAAGGAAAAAGTCTGCCGATCGTTTCGTTGGGGATTGACTTCATGATTTCCTTGTGATCGTGATCACATTCACATGGCCCTATTATAAAATATATTCTTCAGAAAGTCAAGTACTTTCTCAATAAAATAAACCTATTTTTTCACTCTATTATTATTTATGTATTGGATTGTCAGCTTTATTTTGTCATCCGTATGCTCAACTACGAATATCTCCTTTTCCTGGGCTTTCACGATCCGGTAAATAAAAGGAATCCTATTAAGTAAGTAAAAATCTTATCTTCTTTGATCTAATGGATCCCCAACGCGTTCTATACGTTAAGGTCCGATCTATTGATGACCCAACTAGGTAAAGTCTTTAAATAGGATGATATTTAATATTTTATTAATATTGATAAATTGAATTGCTTCTTCTTGTGTTGAATCTCTTCATCCCTACGGTATTGCTCCGATTCTCAATTGTTTTTTTATCACAATCCTTTAGTCATTTGTGATCCACACTGAGGACATATAATTCCATAACAAGGTTTTCCCGGCTGGCGCGGCCATTTATAATGACAATTCGGACAAAAACAATTTCCCGGTCTCCCAAATTCGGTTCTTCTACTACTTTTAGCACTTTGTTCTTCATTTGCGTTTCCCACACCAGAATCCGTATCCGCTCCTTGTCCACGTCTTTCAGAATCTATATTATTTTTTACTTTCATAAAATACTCCTTTTCTCTATAAGGAATATATATGGTTATAAACGATTAGCAAATCAAATAATTTCGTCTGAAATGAGGTATATTAAATTTCTAACATGAATTGTAGTATTTTTATATTGCATTTTGATATCTAAATATTACATAAGGTATGGAGCTATAACGGTTCAGAGTAATTAAGATAGTTAAGGCACTGAAACTAAAAGAAAATTAGATTACTTTAATAGTAATAAAAAAGAGTAACAATTCTGGTGGCAGTAACTTCAGATTCACGGTATGTATTAGCTTGTGTCCTCAATATTGTATTCCACACCCATCCCACCTTCGCCCAACTTCTAAGCAACCTTATGTTGCGAGATAGTTTTGCCTATCATGCGATATTTTCCGCCTTTATTTGCATTAGGATGACTCAGCAAACAGCACAAATCGGTTTCGGTTGGAAATACGATTTTTTATATAGGAATTATTTATGAAAATGTCAAGTGCAAAAACGAAACGTTTATATCAAATTATGAGAATACATTCTCAAAGCAGACCAAATTGGTAACATTTTAAACATGCATATTAGCTACAAAAAATTAATTGATTATCTTCTTCTGTTCTTTCTTATTTCTATTTCAAACATAAAAGTCAAAATCGTTACACCAGATCAACCAAACAGGGATAGCTGAACCGTCCCCGAGGGGACACAAATCCTATCCCTGTTTCCAAACTGGGTGTGCAATTTATCTTAAGGATTTACTAACTAATTTGTGTACAAAAATCAAGGTATTTACTATCTTCTAACAGGGATAGCATTAAAATCGTTATTTTAAAAAATAAGCCTATGTTATGAATAATCATAGGCTTAGAATAGCGTCCCCAAGTGGACGGTACGCCTATCATTTTAATTGGTGAGATAAATTATTGTATTTCATTAATATATTAAATAATGGAAAAAACGTCTTTTAAAATATTGAGAGATAAAACTCACTCATTGTACAGCAGTGTCCTGCGAGATCTAACATATCACACTTTATAAATGAGTTATTTATATCGTGATAGTTTAATAATGAATTAAATGCGCCAGATTTTCCAAGCATTAATAATCACTATAGGCTAGGTATGGGGAAAGCTGTATCAGTGAAGATTGTGTGTCGTCAGAACATACCAGACATTTGATTTGATAAATTAAGAGACACATTCTTCAAATTCAAACACTTTTTTTGATACAAACATTTTCCGATTCAAACGTTTTCTCTGATTCAATGTTCGTTCTTTGATAACTTGTCTTT
>JAEORY010000303.1 GCA_016840645.1 Candidatus Borrarchaeota archaeon
ATTATCCTTATGAGAAAAAAGATCATACAAAACCAGCACCACTTGGAAGAGAGGCAAAAGAGGCAGGAGTAAAAACTCTTGTAGCAACACATATGTATCCAGTCTGTGAAGGAAAAGAAGAACAAATCGTTAAGAGTATCAAAGAATCTTACACTGGTGAAGTAGTTATCGGAGAAGACTTAATGGTCATTTCCTTGGCTAACGAGAGCAAATAAACATAGATTAAATTATGAGAAACTATGATCTACTTAAAATCGTTACAAAAACGTTATTTCCGAAACCGCCAATTGCATGAGCAAGTCCTGTATCGACTCCAGTTACCTGACGCTTACCTGCTTCATTTCTCAGTTGCAAAGTGAGCTCAAGTACCTGACCTACACCTGTAGCTCCAACAGGGTGACCCTTAGCTTTTAGCCCTCCTGATACGTTTACTGGTAATTGACCATTTCTTTCAGTTACGCCGTCTTCAAGTGCCTTTCCTGCGGATCCTCGTTTAAAGAATCCCATATCTTCTAGGTTAATAAGTTCTAATGGTGTAAACGCATCATGAACTTCAAGTATATTGATCTCTCTTTGTGTTATTTCTGCCATTTTGAATGCACGGTCTGCTGCAAGGTGTGTAGCGTCTAAACTCATTAAATTTTCTCGGTTCATATATGCAAAGATGTCTGTAGCAGCACCAATCCCTCTAATGTAAATTGGTTGCTCACAAAATTTTTTGACACACTTTTCTGAGCTGATAATTACTGCTGCTGCTCCATCACTCCTCGGTGAGAAGTCAAACAATCTTAAAGGATCTGCAATAATTGAGCTGTTCATTACCTCTTCAAAGGATATCGTTTTGTGGTGAAAATGAGCGAGTGGATTAAGTAAAGCATTCTTATGGTTCTTTACAGCGACTAAAGCCAATTGTTCTCTTGTCAAACCATTGTGAAGCATATTCAATCTAGTAAGCATTGCTGCTAAGGCAGGAATAGTTATGCCCTGTTCTTGCTCCCAAGGATGAGTTGAATTTGCTAGAATAGATGTCGATATATCGGTTGGCACTTGATTCATTAATTCTACTCCCATAACAAGAACATTATCGAATATCCCTGACTTTACCATCATAAATGCTTGTTGAATTGCTGCAGCACCTGAAGCACTAGATGCCCCTGCTCTAAACGCCGGTATACCCGAAAGCCCAAGCACATCTGCGCAAAGTGCCGTTAAATTTTGTTGACCATTAAACCGATTTGATGCTAAGTTAGAAATAACTAGTGCATCAATTTGTGAACGTGAAATAGACGCATCCAGTAAAGTCATTGATGCGGCTTCATATATTAGTGATGAGAGTGATTGTCCTTTTAATTTACCATATTTTGTCTGTCCAACACCAGTAATGAATATAGATTCTCCTTTCACGTCAAGTGCCTCCAAGTGGTTTAAATTTAAGTAAAATTTTGCCATCTCTCTCTTGAAAAATTGCTTCTAGTTTTTTGCCGACCAAGAGTTCATCCTCGGAAGCATCTAATTGTGCGGAAATTCTTCCCCCTTCCTCAAGTTCTACTAAACCAATAACTAGCGGTGCATTCTCTTTGAATCTCGAAGGAACAGCATGAAGTACAGTATATGTGATAAGCGTTCCTTTCCCTGTAAATTTGACTTTTTCAAAATTTGTGTTTCCACATCTGCGGCAATAAAAATTAGGATATACTCTGACGCTACCACATGCTCTACATTTTGTTCCTACTAGTTCCTTTTTATGGAGGTTCTCTTTAAACTCTAGAATAAGCGATATGCCATTCATTTTATAATAACCTTCTTTTTTGTTTGTCCTTTAAAGGAATGTGAATCTTAGATCCTAGATGATTTAAAAATTCAACAAACGAAACCTAAAAATAATTAGTTGTAGTGTGTCTTAATGCACCTCTTATATTCAATTGGAGATTATTATGAGATCAAAGAGAGATCTTTTCATTTCGATTTTTTTAATGTTCTTATTTTGTTTAAACATCGGTTCGATTGGACTAACTAAAGCACAAGGATCCGATCCACCTCAAAAAATTCGTATAACATCCGAAAATAGTTTTGCCTCTTCGGTAACAATAACTTGGCAAACAAATTCCGAATCTTCAGAAAATGATGTGGTCTATGATACGGTTTCACATAGTTCTCCAACGGATTACTTTTATTCTAAAACGGGTGTCAATTTCACATACATCGGAGCAAGCGGTCATATTCACATGACCACAATAGATGCCCTCGTTTCTGACATAGTTTATTATTTTCGTTGTGGAGGGGATATTGGCGGTTGGAGTGAAGAAAGAATGTTCGAAACAGCCCCTACTTCCGAAACTGATTTTGCTTTCGTAGTGGGAGGTGACAGTAGAGCGTTAGGGGGTAATATGACACTTGTTTCGCAGGCTATGGCGCAGTTTAGCCCATCTTTTGTTGTTCATTTAGGAGATATGGTTACCGATGGAGACAATCAAGCTGAATGGGATACATGGTTTGATGATATTAATGATAATTGGATTGGAGCCTATGGCTTTACAATTCCAGTTATTCCAGCACTAGGAAATCATGAAAACAATAGCACAAAATATTATGAACAATTTGCCTTGCCAGAGAATGAACAGTGGTATTATTATGATTGGGGCAATGTTAGAATATTCGTTTTGAACAGCGATGCTTCTTTGTCACAAATTCAAACCACTCAAAAAGATTGGTTAAAAACTGAGTTGGAAAACACTCCTCAGTCTATGTGGACAATGGTCTTTTTCCATCATAATGTCTATTATTCAGGAAAGCATGGAAACAGAACTGACCTGCAAACCTATTGGGTTCCCTTGTTTGATCAATATAATGTTAGTATGGTATTTCAGGGGCACACTCATCACTATCATCGAACAAAATTGTTAAGAAATAATGAAATAGTTTCAATTAACGGAACAGTTTACATAACAACAGGTGCATGGGACGCACCTTTATACGACGTTGATCCACAAGCATACACCGCACATGGAAACAAAACATACCATTTTATTTTGATGAATGTTACCGATGATTTTCTTTACCTTGATGCGAAAGACTCCTCAGGAAGCACTTTTGATTATTTTAAGCTATATAAAAATGGGACAACAATTGGAGACGACATTGAATACGATATAGAAAATGATAATGACGGCAGTGATGGAGGAAATAATGACGGCAGTGATGGAGGAAATAACGGAGGGACTAATGATGAACCAGAGGACCAAGAACCAGAGGATGATTTAACGGAAGAAATAATCTCAATACCATTGTGGTGGTTTCGCTTCTGGGAGTGGTTAATTAGATTTTTATCTCACATGATATAACGTTGGCTTCTGTGATTCCATTTACGCTCTCCGCGACTGACATCGGAAGCGTTCTTTGTAAAAGGTTCTTTTCTTTTGGTCAATGCGTAATTTAGGAAGTCTTATGATAGTTGAGGACAGTTTAAGCTCTAAAACGTGCATAAGTACGATAATTTCTCATTAATCTCCAGATAGATTGTGCCTTTCCGACCAATCGCCTTTTTTGCAGGGAATTTCTATCTGGAAACTCTGTTACACGACCCATTAATTTCCATGATGATGGAAGATAATTCTCTTTGAGCGGAGGTCCGTATACCTGATTCTGATTTAAGTATGTAGAAAGAACTGCAGAGATGATTGCTACTTCTTTGTATTCTTCTTCATATGGTCTGCTACTAAAAATAAATTCATTTTCAACAAAATCAGTTGATATCTCTCCGTTTATGAAACGTTCATGCTCAAGCAATTCTCGGTGGAAGGGGATTGTAGTTGTTACTCCGTCTATTACATATTCGTCTAAAGCCCTTTTCATACATATTATGGCTTCTTGTCTGTTTTCACCCCAGACGATTAGTTTGGCGATTAAAGAGTCGTAAAACGGTGGAATTATATAGCCACTCCGCATTGCACTGTCTACTCGAACGCCATGACCTCCAGGAGGATGGTAGTAAACAATTTTACCCGGACATGGTATGAAGTTTGCGTAAGGGTCTTCTGCGTTGATACGACATTCTATCGCGTGTCCTCTGATCCTTATATCCTTCTGTTGGAATTTTAATGGTTCTCCTGCGGCGATACGAATCTGAGATTTAACCAGATCTATGCCTGTGACCAGTTCTGTTATAGGGTGCTCAACCTGTATGCGAGTGTTCATCTCTAAAAACCAAAAGTCTTCGCCAGCAAATAGAAATTCGACAGTTCCCGCATTAGTATATCCTGCTACCTCTGCAGCACGGATCGCAGTTTCACCGGCGTGTTTTCTTAACTCCTCAGTCATAATTGGTGAAGGTGCTTCTTCTAGTAGTTTTTGATGTCTCCTTTGGACTGAACAATCTCTTTCCCCTAAGTGAATTATGTTGCCGTATTCATCGGCCAGTATTTGAAATTCGATATGACGTATGCCTCTCAAGTATTTTTCCATAAATAGTTCATCATCACCAAAAGCAGATTTTGCTTCCACTTGTGCAGCATGAAAAGCATCGGTAAGCTCTTTTTCATTGTTTGCAATTTTTATTCCTCGCCCTCCTCCACCTGCTGACGCTTTTATCATCACAGGATACCCTATGTACTCAGCGACTCGCTTGGCTTCATCGAAATCTCGAAGTTTGTCCTTTGTTCCAGGCACAATTGGTACGCCTCCGCTCTTCAACATTTTTCTAGCTTCGTTTTTATTACCAAATTTCCCGATTGCCTTACTACTAGGTCCGATGAACTTTATTCCATTTTTTTCACATAAAGCAGCAAAATCGTCATTTTCTGCTAGAAATCCATAACCTGGATGAATTGCCTCGCACTTCATTTCTAATGCTGTTGTGATAATTTTTTCCATGTTCAAGTAACTATCAGTAAGATCGTTTCCTCCAATGCATTTGACGTTATTAGCATATTGGGCGTGTAGAGCATGTCTATCCGCTTCTGAACAAATTGCTACGCTCTCTATACCTAGTTCTTTACATGCTCTCATAACTCGGACTGCAATTTCTCCTCGGTTTGCAATTAGAATTCTTTCAAATAGTTTAGGCATACTTTTTCACCTATTCAACGTTTTGTGCCCTATAGTGGTTAGACATGCTCCTTCGCATTAAGAAAGATTGCGTTTTTTTATAACAGATTTGACCAAAATCGTGAGACCTATTGAACTAGGATTCCATTATTTTTAAGTAGTAAGGATGTACTTGCGGAGAAACTTATAAACATCCAGTGTAAATAGAGATGTTATCAATTAATCAGAACTCACAAGAGGTAATCTAATGTCATCATCATTCAGATTCAGAATTCTTGTTGCCAAACCAGGTTTAGATGGCCATGATCGTGGTGCAAAAATCATAGCACGCGCATTACGGGATGCAGGCATGGAGGTCATATATACAGGCATCCGTCAAACGCCTGAACAAATTGTTCAAGCCGCGCTACAGGAAGATGTGCAAGCAATTGGATTAAGTATCCTTTCTGGCGCACATATGCAATTATTTCCAAGAATAATGGAGT
>JAEORY010000304.1 GCA_016840645.1 Candidatus Borrarchaeota archaeon
AAAAGGGGGGGTAGTGTTTGTTCAAGTTGCTTCTCCGACATTATTGAACTTATTAGTTTTAAAGGAAAAACCTAGATTGATAAATGAGCTTCAAAAAAAACTTCCTCATTTAAATATTAAAACCATTGTATTTCGAAGGTGAGAATGACAACTATGGCTGCAAAGAAAGATAAAAAAGATCAACCAGGGTATACCGCGAGTTCGATAACCGTTCTTGAAGGGTTACAAGCTGTGCGCGAACGTCCAGGAATGTACATTGGAGATACTAATGTGCAAGGACTTCATCAGTTAGTATATGAAGTAGTCGATAACTGTATCGATGAAGCGATGGCAGGATATTGTAATAAAATAGATGTCATACTTTTAAAAGATGGTGGAGTTTCGATTGAAGATAACGGTCGTGGAATACCAACGGGAAAGCATGAAAATGAGTCGAAAAAACAGGGGCGAGATGTTTCAGCTGTAGAAGTTGTTATGACAATTTTACACGCAGGTGGAAAGTTTGACAAGGGAACTTATAAGGTTTCAGGTGGATTACACGGGGTTGGAGTTTCTTGTGTGAATGCGGTCTCAAAAAAACTCGAAGTTGAAGTGCATGCAGATAAAAAATGTAAGCAAATTGGATTTTCTAGAGGAAAGGTTGCGCATCCTTTGAAGGTTCTTGGAGATACAAAAAAAAGAGGTACAATTGTTCGCTTTTGGCCAGATGATCAGATATTCAGCGTTTTGGATATGGATTATGATACAGTTTTCAAGCGACTCAGAGAACTTGCCTTTCTAAATAGAGGGCTTGAGATTACTTTAAAGGATGAACGAAATGTCGATCATGAAGAAGTATCGTTTAATTATGAGGGTGGAACCGCTTCATTTGTTCAATTTTTAAATGAAAATAAAGTGCCACTTTTTCCTACCCCTATTTTTATTAAAGGTGTCAAAGAATTGCATGATGGTCCGATTGATTTTGAAGTCGCAATGCAATGGAATCAAACGTATACCGAAACTGTATTTTCTTATGTTAACAATATTTCGACAAGACAAGGCGGAACACATTTAACAGGGTTTTCTACAGCAGTAACGAGAGTGTTAAATAGTTACATTAAAAATCATAATCTTTTGAAAAATGCTAAGACCAGTATTACAGGGGAAGATGTTAGAGAGGGTATGACGGCAATTGTCTCTGTTCGTGTACCCAATCCTCAATTTGAAGGACAGACCAAACAAAGGCTAGGCAATAGTGATGTCGGTTCTGCCGTTCAACAAATTGTAGGAGAGGAGTTTTCTACATTTTTAGAAGAGAATCCGTCAATAGCAAAAATTATTGTTGATAAAGCAGCTTTAGCTTCTCAGGCTAGAGAAGCTGCCAAAAAGGCAAGAGAACTAACGCAACGAAAATCTGCCCTTGATAGTGCGCGTTTACCAGGAAAGCTTACAGACTGTAGTGAAAAAGACCCTTCAAAATCTGAAATTTTTATTGTTGAGGGGGATTCTGCCGGTGGAAGTGCCAAAGGTGGAAGAGACAGAAGATATCAAGCTATTTTACCGATTCGAGGTAAGATATTAAATGTTGAAAAATCTCGATTGCAAAAAATCTTACAAAATACTGAAGTGGGAGCAATGATTTCTGCATTTGGATGTGGAATCGGAAAGGATAATTTTAATCTTGAAAAACTTCGTTATCATAAAATCATTATCATGACAGATGCCGATGTTGATGGTTCACACATTAGAACTCTTTTGTTGACCTTTTTCTTTCGCCATATGCCGGCACTCGTTGAGAATAATTATATATATATTGCTCAACCGCCACTTTATCAAGTTACTAGAAAGAAAGTTTCAAAATATATCCACTCAGAAAGAGAAATGGATGAGTATCTTCTGAATTTAGGGATGAGTGATATTCATTTAAGAATGGCATCTCATAATAATGTCTTAGAAAAATCTGAAGTAAAATCTCTATTAGAAGCGATATTACAGGTAGAGTTGTTTATCAATTCCCTAGATAGAAAAGGTGTTGTGTTTAGAGAATTTATTAATTCTAGAAATGAAGAGGGTGTTTTTCCTAAATATCAAGTAAATGTAGGGGAAAAATCACAGCTTTTATATTCAAAAGAGGAATTTTCTGAGATTAGAGAAGGTTATGTAGAAGAACAAAAACAAAATTTCTCATACAGTTTAGAAGGGTTGTCAGATGAGAAAAAAGAAGAACAATTAAATGCATTTCATCCAAGGCCACTTCCCTATCTTCAACTTTATGAGGATGAACAAATGGAAGAAATAAAAGCGCAATTGGCTGAATTTTCTTTGGTGATAGACCAATATCTTATAGCCCAAGGTAAGATATTAGATATTATTGATGAGCATGGAGAGGAGAAACCTCTTTATATATTAAGAGAAATCATAGACGTCTTAAGAGAGAACGGTCGAAAAGGGATGGAAATTCAAAGATATAAAGGTCTTGGAGAGATGAATGCAGATCAACTTTGGGAGACTACTATGGATCCAGAAACTAGAACCCTTCTTCAAGTTACCATTCCTGATGCTGTGGCTGCAGATCAGATATTTACCAAGTTAATGGGTGACGAAGTGAAACCTAGACGAGATTTTATAGAAAATCACGCCCTTTCAGTTAAAAATTTAGATATTTAGGAAAAAAGAGCTCATGAGTACAGAAGATAACAAAAAACATCAATCGGTAGTTGCCAGGAGCGTTGAAGAGGAACTTAAATATAGTTATCTCCGCTATTCGATGTCAGTCATAATTTCAAGAGCTTTGCCAGATGTGCGTGATGGATTAAAGCCCTCGCAAAGGCGAATTCTCTATGCTATGAAGCAACTTAATCTGTCGCCGGGAGGAAAACACAGGAAGTGTGCGAAAATAGCAGGTGATACATCTGGAGATTTTCATCCCCATGGTGAATCTGTTATTTATCCAACTCTTGTAAGAATGGCCCAGCCATGGATTATGAGATATTCACTTGTCAATGGTCAGGGAAACTTTGGTTCAATTGATGGTGATCCTCCAGCAGCCATGCGTTATACAGAAGCGAAGCTTACAGCGCCTGCTATTGCGTTAATGGAAGATTTAGATAAAGAGACAGTTGATTATGTTCCAAACTATGACGAAACAAAAAAAGAACCATTAGTATTTCCTTCGAAATTCCCTAATCTTCTTTGTAATGGTTCTTCAGGTATTGCAGTTGGAATGGCAACTAACATCCCTCCGCATAATCTAAGTGAATTGATTTCAGCGACCACTTTAGTTATTGATAATCCACAGGCGACAATTGAAGAAATTATGACTGTTATGCCTGGTCCTGATTTTCCGACATCAGGTGTTATCTGCGGTTTAAGAGGTATAAAAGAAGCTTACCATACAGGGAGAGGTAAACTGAAGTTAAGAGGTGTTTATCATGTTGAAGAAGGCACTTCAGAAAAGACAAAAATTGTAATTGATGAAATACCATATAACGTCAATAAAGCAATGCTTATCACAAAAATTGCAGACCTGATTAATGCTAAAACAATGACGGGTGTATCTGATATTCGAGATGAGTCAGATAAAGAGGGGATGAGAGTTGTCCTAGAATTAAAAAGAGGTGAGTTACCCGATGTTATAGTCAATCAACTGTATAAGTTCACAGATATGCAGATCACTTTTGGTTGCAACATGTTAGCTTTGGATAACGGCTTACCTAGAACGATGAATATTAAACAATTTATCAGTGCTTGGGTTGATCACAGAATTGAAGTTATACGTCGTAGAACTCGCTTTGAGTTAAAAAAAGCAGAAGCAAGAGCACATGTATTAGAAGGATACCTTAAAGCCCTCGATCATCTTGATGCAATTGTCCGCATGATTCGGCAAAGTAAAGATCGCGCAGAGGCTAAACTTTCTTTAATTGCTGCATATGAATTTACAGATAAACAAGCAGATGCAGTCCTTGATTTAAAATTATACCAGTTGACTGGATTAGAAAGAGGTAAGGTCGAAGATGAGTATAAAGCTTTATTAGAAAAAATTGAAAATTATAGAGCAATATTGGGATCTGAATTAAGAGTGCGGGAAATTATTAAAAAAGAGCTTGCCGACATACAGAAAATGGATAAGACCAAGCGCCTTACACAAATTACCGCAGCGGCAGAAGAAGATTTTCAGATGGAAGATTTGATTATGAATGAGCCGACTATTATCACCATTTCCACAGATGATTATATTAAGAGGATGCCTGTTAATACTTTTCGTGAGCAAAAACGTGGTGGACATGGGGTAATTGGCCTAGATATGAAAAAAGATGCCGATGGATTAAAAGATGTGTATGTAGCCAATACACATGATCATCTATTAGTTTTCACAAACTTTGGGCGTTGTTATTGGTTAAAAGTATGGCAAATTCCAGAAGCTGGTCGTAGATCTAAAGGGAAAGCTTTGGTTAATCTTTTAGAGGGTATAGCTAAAGAGGAGTGGATTGCTGCTGTATTACGGGTATCGAGTTTTGAGCAAGAAGCATGTATCTTATTTGCTACTAAAAAGGGAGTGATCAAAAAGACAAAATTAAATAGTTATTCATCACCAAGGAGAAAAGGTGTATACGCTATTACTATTGATGAAGGAGATGAGGTTATTTCAGCAAAACTGGTTCATGAAGAAGAGCAAATTATGCTCTTTACGCGTAGTGGAATGGCTGTTCGTTTTGAAGAATCAATTGTTCGCCCAATAGGAAGAACTGCACGAGGAGTTAGAGGAGTTACTTTAAAGGATGAAAAAGACCGGGTAGTTTCATGCGAAGTTGTCAAACCAGATAGTGCACTTTTAATTGTATGTGAACATGGTTTTGGTAAAAGATCTAAGGTAAGTGATTTTAGACAAACGAACCGAGGTGGCAAAGGTGTCCGATCTATCATAACTAATAAAAGAAACGGTCTGGTAGTGGGAGCAATTTCAGTAACCGATGAAGAAGGTGTACTGATGATGTCAAAATCAGGGCAAACGCTCAGAACTTCTATGAAAGATATTAGAGTTATGGGGCGCTCTACACAAGGTGTAAAATTAGTCCAAATGGAAGCTGAAGATTATCTTGTTGCTGTTCAAAAAATTGAAAAAATTGAAACAGAAGAAGAGCTCGTAGAAGGTAAAAGTGAAAAGTAAAGATAACAGTTTTTTTTTAACCATTGAAGGGTGTGAAGGGACAGGAAAATCAACACTAGTTGAAGGGATTTATAAGCATTTAGTTGAAGTAGAACAACGACTTGTAGTGAAATCCCGTGAACCGGGTGGCACCCCCTTTGGAAAAAAAATTCGAGAGATTTTGCTCAATCCAGATTCTATTGCCATTGACTCAAGATCGGAGTTATTTTTATTTTTATCAGACAGAGCAGAGCATGTTGAAACGGTTATAAAACCAGCTCTGATGCAAAATATGATCGTTATTTGCGATCGTTTTACAGACTCTTCAATTGCGTATCAAGGAGCGGCTAGAAAAATATCAGACATTGAAAG
>JAEORY010000305.1 GCA_016840645.1 Candidatus Borrarchaeota archaeon
GCCGTAGTGAGGAGTGGGGCATTGATCCCCAGAAGATCGGGATCCTCGGTTTCTCGGCTGGAGGTATGTTAAGCCTTGGTATTTTACTTGATACCGTACACCAAAGCAGGCCTGATTTTGCAGGAGTGATCTATACTCCATGGTCTGGAGGTCAAGTTCCTGAAGATGCCCCGCCACTTTTTATCGCTGTGGCAAGTGACGATGCTATAGCATCGGCAGGAAGTATTAAAATATACAAGGCTTGGAAGGCAGCCGGAGCGGAAGTTGAATTACATCTCTATTCCAAAGGTGGCCATGGTTTTGGAATGCAGAAATCAGGATTGCCTTCCGAAAAGTGGATTGAGCGCTTCTGGGATTGGCTTGAAATCCAATGATTACTTGCTGTGCGAGTATGCTAGCCATAAAGTCGTAGTTGTCCTATAATGTACTTGGATTATGTTTATATAGCTTTGATCCTAAAGCAACATTTATTTTTCAGTTGCTAATTCAGTGAATCTATCGTCCATTCTTAGAAGGGGAGAGGTTCTTGGTTTTGATGAAGAATTCGAGAATACACTCTTTTTGCGTTGTGCAGCAACGTGAAATGGGTGTTACCGTATTAATCACTTCAACTGAAAAGTCTTTCATAGAACCAATAGCTGATTGAATGGCCTCTAATCCCATTAATCAAAAACTAAATTCAATTTTAACACAAACAATTACAGATGAGTGGCACACCAATGCCTCACAATGACATTCTATTTCAGAGGATCCGAGACATACTTGATAATGCAAGATACAAAGTCTATCGTACGGCCAACACAGAAATGCTCCGAGCATACTGGAATGTTGGAAGGGAGATCGTCGTACAAGAGCAAAAGGGCCAGGACCGAGCCAAGTATGGGAGTGCTTTGCTGGAAGAATTGGCAAAAAGGCTAACTGAACTGTACGGGAGGAGTTTCAGCAGTCGACATCTTCGATATATGCGCCAGTTTTACAGGGAGTTCCCAAAATGGAACGCGGTGCGTTCCGAATTGTCCTGGACCCATTACCGGATGTTATTGAAGGTTGAAAAAGAAAATGCCCGAAATTTTTATATGCAAGAAGCCATTACTGGAAACTGGAGTACTCGACAATTGGAAAGGCAAATCAACTCATTGTATTTCGATAGGTTATTAATTAGCAATGACAAAAAAGGAATCATGCTGGATATTGATACCGAGAAAGAGCTTATGCACCCTGAAAATATCATTAAGGATCCTTTCGTGCTGGAGTTCCTGAATGTGAATGAGAGCAAAAGGTTGGCTGAATCCGATTTAGAAACTGCATTAATTGATAAACTGCAACATTTCATACTTGAGCTGGGGAACGGATTTTCTTTTGTGAGTCGTCAATACAGGATTACAACGGGCAATGAACACTACTATATTGACCTGGTATTCTACAATTATATCCTTAAATGCTTCTTAATCATTGATCTTAAACCAGATAAACTTACACACAAAGACATTGGGCAAATGGATTTTTACGTGCGGTTTTTTGAAGATCAGTTGAAACAACCAGGAGATAATCCTTCAATAGGATTGATTTTATGCACGGAGAAGAATAGAACCATCGTGAAGTATAGCTTGCTTAATGAGAGCAAGCAGATCTTTGCTTCAAGGTATCAACTGTATCTTCCAACAATAGAACAATTAGAACAGGAGATACAAAGAGAGAGGGATCAGATCAAGCTGGAACAAAAACTTTGTAGAGAATAAAAACCTTGCGGGCTGGCGATGCATGATCCAAAGCGGTGGTAGCGTACAGGCCTTAGAGCGAGGGCTGAGCGGCTACTTAACATAATGCCTGATTATAGTGACAGAGCAGGATCCACAGAACAAAGCCGGAAAGTTGCAGTTGTCCTATAATGTACTTGGATTATGTTAATATAGCTTCGATCCTAAGGCAATATCTTTCAATCCGGTTTATGCTCTATGATACTCTCGTCTGAACCTGGAAGGGGAGGGGTTCAAAGGTTTTGACTAAGGATTCGTGGATACACTCTTTTTGCGTTGCGCAGCAACGTGAAATGGGTGTTAACAATTACACTCTTTTTACCTTTGTTCTGTATGTTTAGGAGCATATCACTTTTAAGTCTGCCATCATTATATTATTGATAATTAGGAGCTTGTCAGGTATTTGAAAAGGCTCATATTCAATAGATTATCTCGGTCTCAATAATAAGGCTAGAAATTCTTGACTTGAATTGATACATGGGGTAATTTTAATATTGGAATTCAACTCAGGGGTTTCCCTGTTTTCTTCTTACTACTGTATTACCGCAATTCGTCAATCAGGAAATAGTATTGTTCGATACTTTTCCGTCATTTAATATAAAAGGATTAAGTCTTGAGTAGTCATCTGTTTTTTATTCTCAGTGATACGATTTATTCTATGGCTGAAATAGGGGTGCAAAAGCAGGAACTGGAACTGATCAGAAATGAAATTGAATCCCGGAATAATTCAAAAATCACAAAACGTGCTGCAAAGAAGCAACCGGAAGAGCACAATTTTCATCTTGGTATTAATCAATCGAACAATTTATTTCGATCATCATTTAACACACAAGCCACATGACTTCATTTAGTCTTCCTTTTATTCTGATTCTGTAGCTGGGTAATATTGGATTTCATTTTTCTCTCGAACGAAGGTTTTTTGATCATTGTCAGTATATGTTAAATATAGGTTCTCATTTCGGCTGGCTAGACAATCAACATTGAACTGATAAAATAAACAAAGTAAAATATGCTGAGCCCTTCCGGGGCTAACCCAATATTAGATTCTATTATTTCTCTTAGTTTATAAATTTGAAAAACAAAGCCATGAACAGACAATTATTAATTATCTTTCTTTTATGCTATGGATGTACAATCCTATCAGCACAGACAAGCACTGAATGGGGCTATCCCATTCGACCTGGAAGTCCAGAGTGGGAAAGAGCAACAAGTCTTGAGGAAAGACTACGCTTCTACAATATCCCAGATAATCTTCTTAACACAATGACCACTGAGGATCTTGTTAAAACTTGTCTAAATTATCCTGAGTTAAGGATGATTTTCACTCGTAACAGTCTTCAGAAAGGATATGAGTTCTTAAAAAGAGAATTTAATGGTTTTCGAGAACTTGAAAAGAGGACTGATGCTGGAGAGCATTTAATGATTGCTTACTCAGATAAAGAACATGACGATGTTTCAAAAATTACCGATGGAGTTGGTAGAGGAAGATTTATGCAAAGTATCCTCAATATTGAGCTTATCCTTTCTCAAGAACCTATTATTAATAACATGGCTAAAGCCGAACAATTTGCATTAAAAAAGCAGGCAATTAAAAGCTATGAAAATGTTGTAAGACTAGAAAAATATTATGGCACTTTCCCATTAGAAATGCCCGCTTTAATAATGGGTAGATTATTGATAATTGAGAAAGAGACAAATCTTGCTCTGAATAGCCAAATTGATAATGAGATAATAGCTTTTCTTAGTAATCCAGGGGGCTTCACAACTGATGTCTGGTCAAGGGTATATAATATTGCAAAAAATGATTTTAAGTAGCTGTAAAATGCGAATTCATATCCTGTTGATTCTGCTCTTATTAATAGTTATGGGCTGTGGTAAAAGGAACCCCTGTAGTGATCTGCCTGATTGCGTATATCAATATCCTGATCTACCTGAGGAACATACAATGACTAGTGAGGAGGTAGACAAATATGCTGATCTCCCTAAAGAAGTTGCAGAGTGTCTTACAACGGACTGTCTGATAGAAAGTATTTTGACTTATCCTTACATAAGTTTGATATTTGCAGGAGCGAATTCTCAAGCCGGTTATGATTTAGTAAAACGACAATACCGGGGATTATCTGAGTTGGAATCAAGAACTGACAGAGGGAGTTATTTATTGCAAAAGTATCAATCCAGGGATCCCATAGGTTTTGATAAAACGTGGGATAATCTTGAAATTGGGCGGTACATGGCTACAGGTGTATTTATTGAGGTAATTCAAAGCCAATATATAAATCTTCAGAATCTTGATTCTATAAACTTTAATCATCTATTCAAAAGAAGCTTAGAAGTATACGATCTCGAAAAGACAGAAATTGAGCACTTTGGTTATTTTGGGCTAACGTATAGTACAGCAACTTTAGCAAGAATGATGCTAATAAGCAATTATGAACCTTTTGTTTCACTGTACAACACAAATGATTATGTCAAATACATTACTGAAGAATACGGACCTTCCGATGCTTCATTAATTGAATTGATTTATGAGATAGCAATAGAATATTCAAAAAATATATAAAACTGTAGTTATGAAAATAATATCTCTTTTAGTATTAATTTCCTTTTACGGAATGATGTGCATCGCACAACAGTATGTAACACTAAAGACTCCAACAAATGTTTCGATTGAGTCAATAAACACATATGATAGTGGAGATTGGGTGGAAACATGGGAAGAAGAAGCTGCTGAGTGGATAGACGAGCATAATAGTGATGCAGTCAGGATTGGTCCGGCTACTTTAACCTATAATTGCCATTGTTTTGCATGGCATTCATCTGATGGAGGTGTAGAGAATTGGATTAATCAGGATGATCGTTACTACAATTCAAATGTATCAAAATACTGGACTGGTGGTAATGCAACTTATACATCTACTACTTTGGAAGATGCAACAAAAGTTTACTTCCCAGATGGGGATCACTCACAAATAATTTCGCCTACTCATTCAGGATGGTATGAATCCAAATGGGGTTGGTGGCCTTTGTATAGACATTATCTTTATGATCATCCATTTGATCCTTTTACTAATATGGCAGGCTACAAACTTGATGTAACAGGTGATGATTTCCTTTGCATGTCTGCTCAAGATACTTATTCCACATTGAATATCTCTGGAGCGACTTATTCATGGAGTGCCGTTAAGTTAACAACTTCAGGTTCAGCATATAGCACAATCGGCACTGCAAGCAGTAATGGTCCAGGTAGTGTTCAAGTATCGATTGAAAGTCCATATTCAAATACAACTATTCATGGAACAACTCCAGTATGGGTAGGCCCACCACAAATAACAAATCAAAAGGTTGATGGAGGAAGCTATTATCCTGGCAAGCAAATTTGTCCTGGTGATCATTATCTAAATGTTACTCCTGTTGGTGGTGATGCCGGTACAGCTACCTGGACTGTGCCATATGGTATTACATATTTTGTTGGTACCAATATATTAGACTTTACATTTCCATCAAACGCAAATAGTGTTGCAATTACAACTAGATCAACTAACAGCTGTGGAACTGGGACTAATTCCAGTTTCTATTTGACTAAAAAGACCTGGGGATGCTATGATTCATATGCGATGACACTATCTCCAAATCCAGCTTCGGATTATGTAACTATTACTATGCTTGAAAATCAGCCTTTGATTGATTACACAGAATCTGGTAATACAACTGTGGATGTTGATGCTAAGGCTTAC
>JAEORY010000306.1 GCA_016840645.1 Candidatus Borrarchaeota archaeon
GGGTGCGATGTCGCCTACACGGTAGTCGAACATGATGGGCACCTTCTCCCTGATAGTTGGTGGTGAGGGTTGCCTCTTTTTCCAGCGGTAGAGTTTATGTTGGAGTTTCCGTAACCGCTTCTTATCTTTAGCGGTGCTCTTCCTGGCGAGACATTGTTTACAGGTGGCGATGGACTTTTCCAGCCGCTTGATGTCCCACTGCCATTCACGGTGTAGTTGCCGATAGGACTTGAACATCCAGAGGGCTTTATCGCGACAGGCTTGCACGAAAGCCGACGACAACCCGGTAAGGTGTTCTATGGCCTTCCGGTATTGCTCCGCCTCTTTGGCACTCGTGATATTGTCAGCGATTATGTTCTCAAGAAACAGTTGCACTCCGTAAGTAAGTCGGGCGGTAAGTTTGTCGAGGAACTTCCCTTTTGTTGTGGTGATCCGTTTATCGACGGGAAGCACCAGTGTCTTGCATACGGTTAGTGGTTTGGCAAGTTGAAGTTCCATGTCCATCCTCCACCATACCCTAAGACACTATGGGACGTATCATTTAAAAACGTTTCTCGTTCTCTCCAGAACAGGAGGGCGATTCATCTCCCACCTTTCGGAAAGAGTCTTCTCGCCGATATCAGATAAATTTGTCCATCATTGTCTTACGAATAAGGTGAAATTTAAATCTTACAGTGAGTGTTCAAAAGTTAAGTTCATTTACTGGCAACTAAGCAAGAAAGCACCAATGCTTTAGCGTTGTGATGGATTGCGTTGGGTATATATAGTGTGTGGGTCATAGAGTCTATGAGTACCTACGGGGCGTAGAGATGTTAAGCCTGTGGAGATAAGACCTCCGTAACCCGCAAGGGGATCGAGTCTGTCATAGAAGCAGGAAGCCTCGAGGCTTTAGCACGAGGTAGCGCACTCACAGGAAAAGGATGCTGTCATGCCATCAACGGGTCTAAATCAAGTCAAAAATCTGTGGAACAGTATCAAGGAGATTCCTACAAGTATCCTGCGAATTGAAGATCTTCATAATAAACTTTCTCTTTGTGCAGTCCTCGCGGAACAAAAAAATATTGCATCTATCGAACCCGAAGATGATAGTCTCCTTCCTAATCTACAAACTCTGAGAAAGATCCTTAGAACGTTTAAATTGCGCACTTCTGTCACTACACTTAGAAGAATTCAACCCTCACTTGAGGCTACAAATATTTCGCCCAAAGTTCGTTCCTTCTTTGTTGAGCTGAATGCCATAAAAAAGCCTACAATCATATTATGGGCCTACAATGATAAGCAAGTACCATCCCTGCTAAAACCTAAAATGACTAATTCCCAATTAGGCACCATTTTAGGGTATCCCTCACACTGCATTCAAGAATATAACAAACACATTGTTGTAAATACCAAGCGCTATGTAACTGCCTTAAAAACGCAATATAATACTAATGACGATGACGAAATCATCTCCTTAATTAAGAGAAACGTCCCTGTATACTACCCCAAAGAAGATAATTCTATCAAAACCTTGAACACATTTACCTTTCTGCCTTACATCGCTTGTAGTAAATGCCTGAAAGGGAAATATAATATTAGCCGAAAAATTAACGAGTCTTTGGAAAAAATGGCCCGCGAAATTGATTCTCAACTCTATAATGACATTCTTCTTGAAGCAAAAAAGTTAGTTGCGCTTGCTGACCAGTAGCTTCGTGAAATTTCTCGTTTAAAATGCATTCTAATTACCAAAAATGGTTAAACAGAACAATACCAGACGATTTCATTAAACATGCATGATAAGAACGAGAGATGCAAAAGAAAGAAATCTCAAAAATAGATGGAAAAAATATCTAACAAGGATATTTGGATGTGCAGTTATATATAAGTATTACTTTTCAACGCGCGCGTAATATTTTTTAGGATGGAAATCGTGCTATATTTAATGACGGTATTGCAAAGTGAACCCTAATTCATGTTTGAACTTACTTAATGGAACAGACCAGTTTTCATTGATTACAATTTGTCAATTTCTATCAAAAAAAGTGTCTCTAGCAATTCTCAACTTCCCGTATTTTGACGTTAAAGACTCCTTCTTAGTGTAAGTCCCATTAATTTACATATTAATTTTATAAAGTATAACTTTTACATCAAAAATAGGCATAAGTTACAATGGGCTTATTGGTTGTCATAATTTTTTAAAAACTTCTTTTATATATTACGGAAACGCCATTGAAAATCAAAAAGTAATTTTAATTGAGTGTGCAGGGTTGAAATAGATATGTCACATGTATCAGATGTTGCATAATTTGTCTCATCTATGCAACTGAAAAAAAGCCACGTGGTTCATTCTAAAGAGAATTGGACGTATGCACCTTAAATATCGTTTAAGGCAAGTTCATTTAATTAAAAAGAGTAAGATATACTGAAATTAAAATTTTAATCCTATAATTTCATCTTTTCTCATGTATATTTCATTTTTAGATGCTCTTCGACAAGCTAGGAAGATTTAATTCTGGAATTTGGGAAAATCGTAGTTTCTATCTAAGCTAACTTTTAAATTTTTATGATTCATATTGCTTCAAAGATACCATAGTTATTGCCCTAGTTAATGATAAATGACTAAGGAGAATTTTCATAAGTTATCTGATTAAAACTACTAGTCAACTATAATTATAGATGATTAGTTGATAATGCTTTTAAATAGAAAGCTACGACTTTTATTCACTTTACTTCTATTTGCTCAGTTGGCAAAAAAGAGAAATCTCAAAAATAGATGTAAAAAATATCTAATAAGGAGGAATATATATTCCAGAAAAAGTCTATTTTAGCGAATCAAGAGAAAGAAACTGGGTAGAATCAAAAATCTACCGGGCTAAGGATCTTTTCTACGAAGCTGGTTTAGATGAATGTGTAGACAAGGGCGACTTCACTGCAATCAAGATTCATGTAGGCGAGTGGGGAAGAACCCACGTACTGAGACCAGAATGCGTTGCTGCGATGTGTGACATGGCGAAACTTGAAGGAGCACGACCCTTCGTCACAGATACGACCTGCCAACCCTACAGTCATTGCTGTAGCCGTGTTAATGCATATATCGAACTGGTATCTGCTGCATATCATGGCTTCACATCTGCATCAATGGGATGCCCAATAATCATTGCTGATGGATTTGCTGGGGAAGATGATGTTATTATCCCAGTTCCAAACGGAAATATTCTCAAAGAGTCTTATACCGCTCGCGGAATTGCCCAAGCCGACGGTATGATAATTACCACGCACGGAAAAGGACATCCAATGACTGCATACGGCGGTGCGATCAAGAACTTAGGCATTGGTGCACAATCAAAACGAGGCAAGTATAACAGCCACTTAGCGATGTGGGGAGAACCAGAAGATCACATGGGCTGGCCAGTTGTCATCAAAGAGAACTGTCCGGGATCAAATGGATGCCCCGTGTCAGATATGTGTGCACGTGTTTGTCCAGTTGATGCTATCAATGTTCAGCCAGATACTGTTGATATCGACTGGGAAAAATGCTATATGTGTCAGACCTGTCAATGGCATTGCATCATCATGGCCACAAGCGCTCTAAAGTGGCGCGACGAGTACTGGCCAATGAATCAAATTGCGATGGCCGATGCAGCAATGGGTACATTGAATGCATGGCAGGATCCAGGTAAAGAGTTCACAAAATACCGCGATAAGGTCGGCTGTATAACATACTTGATTGACAACGACCAAATGTGTGATTGTGTTCCATGGGCGGACTTACCTGTAGCACCCGACATCGGCACGCTCGCAACAAAAGACTTCGTTGCAGTCGATGCTTGTGCATGTGACTTAGTTGACCAGTCTCCAATTGGTCCATGGAGCGTCGCAGAAGAGAAAGGCATCGAAGTAGGACAAGACCGCTACGAATTAATCCAAGACTACTCCCCAAGAATTCAACTCAAAGCTATGGAAATGCTAGGCGCTGGTGAGATGCATTACGAAATCGTAGAGTATGAGCCAGTGTTGACCAACGAAAACGTCATGAAATGGTCAATTGTTCCTGAGAAATGCAGTGGCGAGATCCTCAAACCTATCTTCGAAACACATGACATGATCAAAGAGGTCATCGAAAGGTTCGGTGGATTTAAACGGGTTCCCTTCACCGAGGACTTTGCACAGAGAGCGTGGAAAGACGACTACTGGAAACCTGGCATGGAAAGAGCTAAGGCAATGGTAAAAGAAGTCAAGAAAGTATTCCCACTTGCTGAAGTCCCGAAGAAGTAGATTTTTCTCCTTTTTTTCTTTTTTCTTTTTAACTCGTCATATAGTTCTTAACGTGTTTATCTAAATTTTTTTGGCACAACACGGTTTTCTGGTAGTCTACAAAACCTGCTTTTACTATTTCTCTTGGTAGTGCCATTGATAGGTCTGTATATAGCATGAAAAAGTAATGTTTGAACTTTTCTCAGCAAGTTCATATCGGCTTTGTTTTAATTGATGAACATATGAAAAGAGAGGCGCTCATGAAAGCTAAAGGTTAGTTTTCAATAGAAGATGAAATAAAAACTGATGAAGATACAGGGATTTTGTGTATTTTCTGTACCAAACGATTTTTCTAGAAAAAGAAAGAGAGATATATGAGAAGAAGGACTATTTTAAAAATAATCAATATTAAAAAAGGAGATGTCCTATGTTAAATCGAAATAGAGATTTATTGTCTCGCATTCTCTTCTTTGGGTTTATAGGCTTCGCACTCCTTTTATTCGCCACGACACCAGCTATGTCTCAGCAAACAACGCAAGCAGAAACTGTCAGATGGTATCTTTATCTAAACGATCAATTGGTAGCGGGAACAAATGTTCCTGCTGAACAGTTTAAATTGGATCTCGAAGACGACGGTAGATTTGAGCCGCTTAATATCAAGATTCTAGCGGGAACAGGGGCACAACAAGTCTATGTACATGACTTTTATGCGACAGTAGAACTTATAGAGGGAACAGGATTAACAATCAGATATCCACAAGAAGGTAATTATCCTATAAAACGACTGCTTCCTGCAAATGCACCCGATACAGTGATCTATGACCAAACCCTACGCATACTAGCGACTGCTGAGGAACTTGGATACGACTTGCCAGATCCGGTCTACACCGGCTTCCTTAAACTCACGATATTTATCAGATATCGAGTCGGAGGAACTCCACCAGCAGCTACGGCCCAAACTTTAGACAGTTCTACTTTATCTTTGGGAGAAGGATACGGAACAAAACAGCAAGTAGATGCAGAGGGCTACACAGTAACACAAGATGACGTTCAAGTAAACGTTCAGGACTGGTATGTTTATGAAGATGGTGAACGGAGAGATACAACATCTAGTGAACGATTAAGAGACCAGTTAAGTACTCCCGCAGGACAGGCAACCGTTGGTGTGACAGCAGTTGCAGGTGTGGCAGTAGTAGCTACAGGATTACAACTAGGAGGAGTATTTCCCTCATTTATGAGTGGTGTACCCTC
>JAEORY010000005.1 GCA_016840645.1 Candidatus Borrarchaeota archaeon
TATCCAAAACATGTTGGACAAACAATCACAATTTCTCCAAATCATTTAATGTTCACAGAACATGCGTATGTACAGATTGTTGGTATCTCTTCTATTTACAATGCTCAAGAGGCAATTTAAGTAAATGTAGGAGCTTTAAATGAAAATAATTCAAAAAATAATATGTAAAGAATACAGAAAACCTTATATTTCACAAAGCCATAAGTCACAATCAAAAAGAAATGTCAGAGAATCTATGTCTTTCAAAGAAAAAATAGATCAATCTATATGCTGGACATTATGGCTAAACCAAAACTTTTAACAAAATTTTCGCAAAAATGAAACTAACAAGAAAAAAAGCAATACCTATGTCAAAAACAACAATCTCTATCTATACAAGAATGTCCAACAGAAAAAAAGAAAAATCACAAAGCTTCAACATGAAACTATGTTGCAGCTATATGAACTATAATACTATATCTATGTCAATTTGCTGGGAAAATTATATATGGTTCAGTATGTAACTATTATGAGGAATTTAAGCACCAAATTACGATAGGAATTTAAGCACCAAATTACGATAGGAATTTAAGCACCAAATTACGATAGGAATTTAAGCACCAAATTACGATAGGAATTTAAGCACCATTTTTAGCACCAAATTATGAAAACTATAACAAGAACAGCAATATCAATGTCAAAGTTGAATGGTCTTAATAGTTTAACAAACCATAATTTTAAGAGATCTAAAAACTCAATGATGATCAGTTTCTCAGTTATAGACCGGAGATTTTATAGAAAAAGATCAAAAATTACAAGTAACGGTATCTTCGATTCGACGTATTAACAATGGCACATACATGTTAGATACAGCAGGAAAATAAGTAGAAGAATGAGAAGAATAAGCAGAAATAGAGAGACTCCATAGCACCAATTTATACTAAAGTATTGTGTCTGATAACATTTAACGCTCTTTTAATAAGATTTTGTAATGAACTTTTTATCATTTCTTTCGGCCTTTTTTATCATTGTCTTTTCGGCCTCCCACACTTCTATTTATTTTATCCCAAAATTCAGTATTATCTCACTTAATTTTGTCACTTATAGCAAAGCACCGAAATTCGGGTGAATAATATCTTTCCCGATTAATTGAAACTACTATATTTGTAGCACTCGATAGTTTTTCGGGTCGTCTAAAAATTCCCGATTTTATAATAAAAAAATAATTATTAATTGTTTTGTGTTTTAATAATTGTTATAATGATGCTCTATGGTTCCTTGGATGTTGTTTTTTGTTTCTAATTCGTTATGTTGTAGGTTGTAGGTTGTAGGTTGTAGGTTGTAGGAAGGGTGAAGGCAGTAAGAAGAAATTTTTACTGTCTTCTTTTTTGTGTTAATATTTTTGTTATAATACAGTTGTTGCGGCAGAGACTTATATTTTTAGTAACTTTTTTATATCTTACTATCTGGTTGCTAAACAAACGCTTACACGTTATCCTACAGGTCTCTGCCGCGTTTTTTATTAACTGGATACTGGTGTATTTTAGAAATGCTACAATAATTGGGAATTTTTTGTAAACTTGTCACTTACCTAGGCAAGCCCACGAGGTTTCCTTAACAAAAAGGCATCTAATGACTATATTTTCGAGAACAAATATTGTTATAAATGATTACAAGACATCATATTGTTGGGATATAGGTTCTCGTATTTGTTATTGTTGTAGTAGGAGTATTTTTTCATCCTATTGTTTTGATATACAGAGATGGTATTCATTTAATTTGTTTTGATATACAGAGATGGTATTCATTTAATTCTTTTATTCATATGAGTATGTTTAGGCTTTAAAACTTATGAATTTATTTAAAAGGGTAGAATGTTCTGCACATAGTTGTAAGGTCTCATATTGTTGGCAATCAAACCGTTGTTTATCTCGTTCCAGACTTGATGTCATTTTATCAGCATCTCCTGGTCATCGTTGTTGGTGTTCATCTTTTAAAAATTCGTATATATACTGCTTAGCCTTCTTTTATTTCTAAACCATAGTTTGTCACATATAATGATAAGATCGTTGGATCTGGGGCATTTGTGGGGGATTTAGGGGTATTCTGTTAGTTTTCTTTGAAGGTTTCCCGATTCTTTTCTCGGTTTATAATGGTGGTTGATGAAAGTTTTGATAAAACTTGTTTTTATTTTGATTAGTATAGTAACTGATATTTTATTTAGTTGTTATGCTTTAGTTATTGAGTTTTATAGTTCAATAAAGGATATTTTTTTGCGGAAAAATTAATTAAGGTGTAGGAAAATGGATGTAGTGTGGCCGGATTCATTTAGATATCCAAATTACAAGTATGACATTAGAGATAGACTTAAGGCTCGATGTAAGATTTTGAAAGACATGAATATTGCAGAAGGGAACAGGTTATTGAAGCATAGTCCTCCAATTAATTATGCTCATGGTTTAAGTGTTTGTTTAAACGCATTAACTGACATTTTATTGTTAGATACTCAAGATATTACTAAGGATGACTAAAAACTTTTTACCCGTGTCAAAAATAGTTTTAAGGAGACAAAAAAGATGAAAAATGTATTTTTAATTTTGTGGGGAGCGTTTATAGCAAGCGGCTGGTGGGGTTTTGGTCTCTTCAGATATCATGAAGTTGAGGCTGATCTTATCCCAGCTTGGTTTCTTTTTCTCTTTATACCAGTCATAATTGCTAGTCTTGTGGCGTTAGTCTTTATTATACTTGAGTTTATAGTCGCTTGTCATAAGAATTGGAATGAATGAAAACTGTTTTTGACACGGGCAAAAAGTTTTTTGAACCGTACTGAAGTCAAGAGAAGGTGAATTTTAAATAAAACTATAAGTTTTATTTAAAATTTTGGATAATGATTCCTTTAAGAAAATAATAATTTTTGAGGAGACAAGGATGTATATATTTTTGATATGGTTAATATGTTTGATTGTATCGTATCCTTTGTTTAGGTTATTAGGATTAAGAGATTTTGGTAAGCCTGATGGAAGATCTAAGATATTCTTTTTATTTCTTTCTATATTTGGTCCTGCATCTCTTGTTGCTATTTTTTTTAATTTTTTTATCGGGAGTAAAAGAGATCAAGAAAGGATCGTTTTTAAATAAGATAGGCAAATATTTGCCATAAGGAGAAAGAAAGATGAGAAGAGTTATTTTATTTTTATGGGGAGCATTGATAGCTTCAGGTTGGTGGCTTTTTGGCATTTTAAAGTATTTGAGTCATTTGAATGGAAATTACCCTGGATGGTTTTTCCCTATCTTCGTAATACTTTTTTTTGCTAGTTTAATTTCGGCTGTTGTAATCGTTAGAGACATTTGTTGTGCGATTGAAAAATGTTGGAATGATTAATTTCACCCGATTTTTTAGTGAAGTTATAATAGAGATGGAAGACATCGAAAATGGTTTTGATGTTATATTAAGTAGTCCTAACATCTAAGGAGATATAAAAATGGCTACGAAGACTGTTTCTTATAAGGATGTACGTGTGGAAGCTGCAAAGCCTTTGGCTGATCGTCAGGCTGTCGTTAAAGGTCGTAATGGGGAGTCTCGTATTCCTCGTCGGTACGACCTGTCACAGAAGAGGGTAAAGGAACTTCGCAAGACTTCTGATGGGAATTTCCCTAACCCTTACCGAAAGGGTGGAGTTTATCATGGTTTTGTTCAGGCTCTGGCTGAGCTTGGTGCAGACAAGGCTCATAACTTTTCTGATGTTAAGAAGGCTATGAAAAAGGTCATGAGCAAGATCGAGCGTGGTGACTCTAATGCTTGGGATCTGTTTGCGAATCGTGCTCCTCGCCCTGGAGCTTCTAATCCGAAGGATTTGGATGGTCGTATCATACAGACTGCTACGGTTCTTCAGCGTTTGACTGGAGTTCATCCTTACGGTCTGAAGCTTGCCCAGATGAAGTCTTGCGTTGACATTCTGAAGGGTGATAACGACCAGCCTTTGTACAAGTTGCATACTGGTTTTTCCAAGACTGATCGGGTCCGTCCGGTTAACGATCTGAAGCGTAGTCGCAAGACTAAGTAACGTTTTCTTAGATAGTTAGCTCAAATCGATAGAGACATCGGTGTGTTTTCCCGATGTCTTTTTCGATTTGTAATGTTAAGAGAGGAACATTATGACATTAACAAGACTCGATCAAATCAAAAGTTCTACAGTTTATCGTATTAGTACGGGATTTTCCTATCTTGATCGTGCTTTTGGAGTTACGAACATTAAAGGGATTGATGTATTTGGTATGCCTAGAGGTAGAATAGTATTCGCCAGCGGCGAACCTGGCGTAGGTAAGACTCGTTTTGGAATATCTGTTGTAAAGCGGATTAATGCTCTTGGTGGTAAAGTTCTTGTATTTCAAGGTGAAGTAAGACCTACGGAGTTCAAACAATGGACTGGTACAGATGTAGCAGATGAAACTAATTTTTTTGTTAGCGATGATACAAAAATCGCAAAAATAATTGAATACATAAAACAAGAAAAACCTACATTAGTGGTTATAGATTCTGCTAATATGATAGAAGATTATAATAAATCTTCTGAAGTAAGGAAAATACTTGATATTCTCAAGATTACTGTAGCAGAGGTAGGTTGTGTTTGTTTTATGATAGGACACTTAACAAAAGATGGTAAGATGAAGGGAAACTCTGATGTTCCTCATTTAGTTGATGTTGAGTGTAGTGTTGTTAAGTTGTCGAAGATTGCAAATATGGCTGGTCTTAGTTTTGTAGAAGCTATGCGAAATAGTAGCACCAAGACAGTTTTTAATAAGGCTGTTAGATGTTTGATTGATTCTAATCCTGGTATGTTTAGATTTAATGTAGGAAAGAATCGTTATGGTCCTAGTGGTGGATGGTCTGCTTTTCGTCATACAAGTTCAGGTATAGAATTTGTAGATAGTCCTTTTGGATATAATTTACCTGTAGTTAATAATATTTTAGACAATATGACTCCTAAAACTGAGACTGATGTTGTTCAAACAGTAGGATTTTGGGACAAAGTTAATTCGTGGCTTAGTAAATGAGTTTAAAGTTCAAATATTCTGGAGTCAAGGAAGACGGGACTCTAAAGCCTTTAGGTGAAGGTTTTGATAGTAAAGGCAAAGCTTTTGTCTCTGCTTCTAGTTCTGCTACGAATTTACGTTGTTTTAGTAATCCCAGTCATTTTGTAAGGATAGTAATACAAGATGATAGTGGCAACGTCTTGGAAGAGTATAAAGATCATAAATGGTTAAAATGTGACATTGAGGAGTAATCTCCCGTTTCGGAGAAACTTTCCCGAAAAATAATCAAAAAGGTAATACATTTGAAAGGATAAAAAATGTTAAATGTAACGATTGAAGATGGATCTAACAAACCTCCTCCGCTTCATATTAGTCTTGAACACAGCAATGGACAAGTTTTTGTACAGTCTAGAGAAGCAGAAGCAGGAGGATTGAGAACATTATTTTACATTAATACACAAGGTAAACTAGTTCTTAATTATTTGCCGGAAGAATTTACAAAGAAATACGGTTTTTGCCGTGATGTTCATGGAAACATAGCAATAGAAAAATAATTTCCCGAAAAATAAATCAATATGTAATAGAGATGAAGGAGACAAATAATGGTAGGACTTATTATACTTTTTATTGTTTTAATCTCTTTTGTTTTTTATAAGAATATCAAATTAAGAGGTTAGAAGCAAAAGATAAAAAAAGAAAAAGTCTTAAATGTGACGAAAAGATTGTTATAATGTTGTATCTGAAATAGATTTTTGAAAACTGAATATACGCCTTAGTTTAAATAAAACGATATTGTTAGATCGACAATATAATTGAGAAGCGAGTGATGCTAGTTAATCTTGCTATGGTGAAAGACCCTCAGGCGTACCACACGAGGTCGTCTAAGAATAGGACACCGCACGTAGAGTGCGGAGATGGAGGTTCAAACCCTTTCCTTGTGATTTTTAAGTCAATGGTGAAAAATACAGTTACTTCATTATCGAAAAGACCACTGTATTTGCCTGTTCCTTGACTGCAAAATGTATGAGTTTAAGTGGCGAAGAAATCAGTTACTTCACCTATAAATGAACGGGCTTAGCCCATTACTGATTTTGCTTGTTCCCTTTACTCACCTTTACAACGAAACACGAGTTCAGTGGCGAAGAAAACAGTTACTTCTTGATAAGGAAGAGGTCTCCGGTTCGAATCCGGATATCCGGTCATGGCCGGATGTAGCTCAGTGGAAGAGCACTATTGCCTGTTTTTGCTTGTTCCCTTTACTCACCTTTTAAAAATTTTAGAATAGGAGCTTTGGCGATGAAAACTAATACCAAGCAAAAAACAACTAACAAGACCCATGAGGGATCACCTGCTCGTACCATCAAGCCTTTGCAGAAATTAAGACGTTCAGTTCTGTCTTGCATGTTGTGGGAGAACGAGTTTTACGAGAACGGCACATCAATTGCTGAGAGAATTGCTAATCTCGCAAAGAAAGTAGATGGTAAAGAGGTTTTTGAACGTCTTATGGAGAAAAAGACTTTAGGTGGTCTTGCTTTCTTGAGAAATCTTCGTAAAATGGCATCTTTGGATGTTGATAGCAAGCTTATCAAGTCTTATTTTGATGTTGCTAAATTTGGTAGGGTTCTACCATTCAGATTCATTGCTGCTGCTCGTCATGCTCCTAATTTGGAGCCTGAGCTTGAAAAGGCTATGTTCAAGTGTATTGATGGACACGAGAAGCTTGGTGGCAAGACGATTCTGTTGATAGATGTTTCTGGTTCTATGGATTGGGGAAATGTCTCTGGTCGTTCTGAGATGACTAGACTTGATGCGGCATGTGCATTGGCTATGCTTGTTAGAGAGATCTGTGATGATGTTGAAGTTCATACGTTCTCTCATGAGACTGTTTTGGTTCCTCCTCGTAGGGGATTTGCTCTTAGAGACGCTATTGTTGGTTCTCAGTCTCATGGTGGAACTTATTTAGGAAAGGCTGTTTCTAAAATAAACAGTTTGTCTAAGGCTAAAGACAGATTGATTGTTTTTACTGATGAGCAGAGTCATGATACTGTTCCTAATCCTAAAGGGTTGGGATACATGGTAAATGTAGCTTCGTATAGGAATGGTGTAGGTTATGGTCCTTGGACGCATGTTGACGGATTCAGCGAAGCTATTGTTGATTGGATTTTGGAATTAGAAAAATCTAATTATTGAAAATTAATATCGGCGGGTAGCTCAGAGGATAGAGTGCCACTGCAATAATCCAGTTCTTATTGGTGTACAACAATAGTTTATGGGATTGCATGCAACTGGTAGGCCACTGGTTGTAACAACATGGTGGAGGTCGGAGGTTTGAATCCTTCCCCGCTGACCAATATGAAGCCTTATAGAAAATTCGGAAAGTTATTCCAGATCAGATGGAAAGAACCTTTAGGAAGCCCAGACTGTCCTTATTTGTATCGTTGGACCTTGATTTTGTTTGGTTTTTCTATACGATTGCATCATTGGATAAAGTCTGATGATCGTAGGTTTTTTCATGATCATTCGTCTGATTTGATTTCGATTGTTCTAAAGGGCAGGTACAAGAACGTAACACCGAATGGTGCTTTTGAGGTTAAGGCACCGAGTATTTGGAAAGCCAAGGCAGAAGATAGGCATTACTTGGATATTCCTGAAGGTGGTGTTTGGACGTTGTTATTGTTTGGTAGACCTCGACATAAATGGGGTTTTTATGTTAATGGTCATAGATGGAGACCGTTGCGTTATTTTCACAAGTATGGTATTATACAGGATGAAGATTATCAATGATATTGTTTCCCGATTTTTTATTGAGGTTGTAATAAATATACAGTTTGAGAGTAATAACGTAAGGCTTAGTGAGCCACTTACAAGTGATGTATCCGAGCAGGCACTACTCTGAAGCTGTAAATGGCTGGTTAGTTTAATTGGTTAGAGCACCTAGTTAAAAAATCTTCAGATATGGAGATGTGTTTTCTAGATATGGCGAACACGGCTAGGAGATGTGGTGGTTCATGGTATAGCAGTTTCTAATTGCGCGAACAGGCTGTTATATTATGGGTTGAGGTTCAAATCCCGCACCAGCCGTTTTGATAATTGAATATGGTATTAGAGTTATGGGCGGTGGGCTTAAAAGCAGCCAGCCATAATGAGTGGCGAGTGGAACGCAGGACCAGTCCAACCTGGGATCGCCTGCGAAGCGTGTCAACAGGACCGATAGGTTGAGGATATCGGGTGGCGGGTGGCTCCGTCAGTGACCGTAGAACCACAGGAAAAGGTAGCAGAACATGCGGCGGCGTTGAGGATACCGTACTATTGAAAGATTCTTTCTTTGGCGTTCGCATCTGAGTGTTCTAAGCCAGACAAAGCAGTATGTTCCAGTAGTACGAGAGGAATCTGGAATTAAATCGGATAGGGTTACGAGTCACGAGCTTCCGACAATGCTGTGAAGTGTCCTTAGAGTCTTTGGCGTAATAGCACACCCAACTTTAATGCTTGTTGGCTGCGCAGTAGACTGGGTTAATCCGGGTCTCATGGCTCGTTGATTTCAGGTTCGATTCCTGATACTGCCATTAGAAGGAAAGTTATTTAAAAATTGGATAGAGAAATTATCATCTGGGCCTGAATTGGATTCGACAACATAAGGATAGTGATAATCACGTGTCGGAGTTGATCGGAAGGCTCCGTTATCAATCCGGTCAAGCAGATTAAATGCTGCGCCTGTTAAAATGGCTGCATAAGCCCGTCCTGCTTTTTGACGCCGATAGATTAGTTTGGGCGAACGAATCGGTAGCTTTTCTCGTTTTCAAGTAAAATCGAGTGGTGGAGGGTATCCATGATGCCCCTAGAGTTTTCTCTCTCTTCAAAAGGGAAAAAATTAAGTTACTCTATCTTTAAAATGGAGACGCACGTGAGATTACATTTGGCATATGATTGGACCTGGGATCGTACCCCAGCAGGTCCATACTAAAAAAGACTATCTTAATTGGTAGTCTTTTTTTTATGCAATTTTTAAAGAGTTTGGTATAGATCCAGTCATAAGTCCTGGATCTGATTTTTCTTTCCCGATTTTTATGCTGAAATGTAATAATTTTGAAAGGAAAAGAAAAATGAAGATTGATTTATCAAAATATTATTTAGGGGAACCTTACAAGACTGTATGTCATTGTGGTCATCCTGTCCATTTTCTAATGCAAAGACTTGATTTAGATGAAATTTTGCCTATGTTTATTTTATGCACTGAATGTGGTGAAATTTCTACACCAAAACCTGGTGGAAGAGAAATAATTTCTGAAGGAGTATAACATTGCCTCAAGTAATAGTATCAAACGAGTTTTTCAAGAAAGAACGCGACAATTATACAAACTGGAGATTCTGTTTTTGGCGTGAATTATTACAGAATTCAATTGATGCAGGATCTACTGTTATTAACATTTCTCTCAAAGATATGTTTAATAAAACATATTCTACTCTTGTAACTTTTGATGACAATGGTACAGGCTTCGATGCTAATGTGCGTGACAATATCTTTTTCAATCTAGGAAGAACGAATAAAGGACAAGAAGGAGATATTGGTGGTTTTGGAAAAGCAAGAGTTTTAGTATGTTTTTCGCAAAATAATTATCAAATCATAAGTCAAGACTGGAGAGTAACAGGAGAAGGTGGTAGTTATGATATACACTCTAATTCCTACTATAAAGGATGTAATGTTATAGTTGATGTAGATGCAGAGATAGATGATATGCATACTGCTTTATATCAATATCTTCAATTGTCACAATTAAATTGTGATGTTTATGTGAATGGAGACAAGTGGGACAAATGGTGTCATCGAAGAAGGTATACAGACAGTCTAAGTTTTGGTAGAATTTATGTTAACAAGAGTGGAGGTAATCATAGCGGATATCTTATCGTTAGAGTTGATGGTGTTCCTATGTTTACCAGATACATTGGCATTAAACCTCAAATCGTTGTTGAGATAGATGCTGATAAAAGTAGGGAAGTATTGTTAAGCAATAGAGACATGCTCAAACAAGACTATCAAACTGAACTTGATACATTGATAAAGAAGCTTTCTACTGAGACTAAGACTGGTTTGAGGAAAAGTACTAAAAAGTGGATAACTTCTCCAGGAAGATCAAGAGTAACTGTAAGAAAAAGAAATCTTGTTAAAGAAAATAGTGTTCCTTTAGAAATGGATAATAAAATAATTTATGCTGATTTGTCGCATAAAGATAAATATGCCTCAAAAGACAAAATAGGAATGAAGATGTTCGGACCAGAAAAAATGAAATTCATTCCTATGCCTCCCGTTGATGATACGGTTTTATCTTCTATAATTCTTTTAGAAACTGATAATCCTAAAGTACGTAAAGTTTTTCCTAGATATGATGTTAACAAATGGGGAGAAGGTGGGAATAGAAAGAAGCTTTTACGACAATGGACTATTGTTTGTAATTTTGCAATACAAGAATTACTTAAGCATAAAGAGAAAGAGACGTTAACTTGGCGTCCAGGATTTGTTTTCTCTGACTATGCTGCTGCAAAGCATGTTAGTTTTTCAGATAATATATTTTTATTGAATCCTGTTGACAAAGATGGTAAGATAGTCTATGGTCTAAGAGATAAAAAAAGCTGGACAAAAATGATTATTTTAGCTTGTCATGAAGTCGCTCATGTTGAAGAAGGATATCATGATGAATCTTTTGTTTCACTATCAGAACATTTGATCCAAGAAGTCTTGTATAAGAGAGACGAAGTTTTTAGATCTTTGAAAGACTCATTAAAAACAGTTACAGTTTAGACTTGACATAAACTAAAAGGAGATGTTATGTCGAAAATTTTTGAACGTTTTATACAAGGTATTCGTCGTGGTCTTAAGAAAAGAGGTTTTTCTAAGGAAAAAATTTCTTCCCATATTGATAAAGTTATTGAGAGATATGAGCATTCTCCTATTTTTAATGATGAGGTTATTGAAGATGACTTTGACATGGAACAGGAGTTTTGTGATGGTATCACCGAATTATCAGTAGAACAAGAATGTCCTATTCCTCTTGTCATGTTAAAACAAACTCGTGAAGAAATAATAGATAGACGCATTAATCAGTTAAGTGTTCATTACGATAATTTGCAAAAAGAGTTGGGAGAAGAATGGTTTCCTGAATTGGATGAAAACGATCCCGATTATGTAAGTCCTCTTGACGAGACAGACATCTTTGGTAGAACTCCTATTATTGAGGCTGCTATTAATGGGAATGTAGAATATGTCAAGGAACTAATAAAAGCAGGAGCAGATCTTTCTATTACTGATAATAGTGGAAATAGTGCTCAACGAGCAGCGATATTGAATGGTTATGATAACATCGCTAGAATTATCAATAAAGCTAAAAAATCCCGAAAAAAAGGTTGAATTATAATACAAGCGAAAGGATAATGAAATGTCATCAGGATGTATACCAAAAAAAGAAGATAGAACTAAAGCTTTCAAATATGTTGTTGACAAAACAAGAGAAGCATTAAAGATCTTGGAAAGCATAAAACATCCTGATGATGATCCAAGAAAGTTCGAAGAAGCTGCTGGTCTTTTACTCGATGCTTCTGGAGAGTATGGTGATACTGATTATCCTCTTGCTGCTGATGATCTTTTAGAGCATTATTTCAGTTGAAATCACCCGCAAAATAATAAGGTTGTAATGTATTCATAAAGTTGAAAAATAGTAATTTAAAATGAAAGGATGAAGAAAATGTTTAGAGTTAATGTCGATGGTAGAGTATATGGAGTTCGTTTCCAATATAGTGTAGTCGCTCTTGTTGGTGATCGTCACGAACGTCATTTTGGTAATGTCTTTCCTGTACCGGATGTAGACAATCAGTCTACTAGAACTACTTGTCAAATTCTTTTGCTTGATGATGAAGCAAGAACTCATGAGATCGCTGCTGCGGGCTTTGTCGATTGCGATCATCGTGACAAGTATGACAAGGACAAAGGCCGTTTCTTGGCGTTTGAAAAGGCTATTCAAGATCTTCGCGCTGTTTATGAAACTACGAAGGCTGAGCGAAAGTTGTTTTTTGATGCTTACTTCGAGAATCATAAGCATAAGAGGCATATTATTGAGCGAAGGGTTAAATAATGGATGTCAGATTTGACATAGTATATCCCTTTCTTCAGCTTCCTTACCACGAGCAGATAAACATAATTCTTGAATTAGAATTGATAGAACCTTCTGATTTAAGTTTGCCTAATTTCGAAATGTATAGAAAGGCTTTTGTTAAAGCTCGTGAGTCTGGTAAAATTGAAGAATTGTATGATGCTGTACAAAAGGTGAAGGATTCTATCAATGATGAAGTTTAATACATTTTCTGTTGTAGTTGGAGATGGATCTTGTAATGCCAGATGTGATTTCTGCGTAGCAAAGATGACTGATCAGTTTAATCTCTCTTGTAGAGGTATTGACAATAGAGTATTCGACATCGCATGTCGTCTTGCAGAAAAATCGGATGTTACTACAGCATTGCTCACCGGAAAAGGAGAGCCAACTCTTTTCCATGAAGAGATTTCATGTTATTTAAAAATATTGAACAAATATTTTCCGATCATAGAGTTGCAAACTAATGGTCTTTTGTTTTTAAAGAATAAAGAAGAGTGGGTTCGTAGATTAACATCTTGGAAAAGTCTTGGTCTTACAACTGTAGCTTTATCCATTGTTCATTATGAAGATAATATGAATAAAAGGATCTATTGTGACGATGGATCACGTTATCGTTTTAATTATCCTAACTTGATAGATACGATCAACTTTATAACGGACCTTGGTTTGTCTGTTCGTTTGAATTGTATTGGAATTGATGGTTATATTGATAGTGTGAATGAGATAAATGCTCTTTTATCTTTTGCTAATGTTGGTTGCAAGAAAAAAATGCAAGTAACTTGGCGTCCTGTACAGATGCCAGAACATTCTCGTGATGATAAGGTTGCAACTCGTACTAGAGAATTGGAAATCAGTGATACACGAGTTTATGAGATTAGTAGATATTTTGCTGAAATTGGTACTGTATTGCATAAACTTCCTCATGGAGCTATAGTTTATGATGTTTATGGACAAAATTTTTGTTTGTCTAATTGTTTGACTATTGCTACAGACCCTGAAGAAGTTAGACAAATTATATATGTTGATGGTAGAATCATTTATGATTGGCAATATGAAGGAGCTATCATATTATGAATTGGGCTGCGATATTTTTTTTCGAGGCTTTGATTCGTCCCGAAAAAGAATCAGATCAATAATAGGTTTGAAAGGACAACATTAATGGCTAAATTACTTGTTAAAATATCTGAATTCGATGGAGAAGTAAGCGATAATTTAAGGAAAGCTGCTAAATGGATAAACTCTCATAGAGCAACTATTAGAAATAATTATTGTGATCATTTTGAAAGTTCTGATTATTGGGGTCTCCCAAAAAATAAGAGCAATCTCGATAACAATGAAGTAAATTTTATTACTGAACAAACTTATGATTTTGGAGAAGAGTTAATAAAAAATGCAAAAGAAAAGGGAGAAAATCTTGCTAAAGAAATAAACTCTTTTGTTAATGAATATTCACATCATTTTTTCGATTTTGACGTAAAGATAGAAGTTTTAGGTGTTTCTTCTGTTTTGACTATAGAAATTAGTTTAGATTGTTTTGAATTAGGTTATGACAGATTTGATTATTACTTGTCATGTTCTAGTTATAATGGTAGTGGAGACGATGATACCGAGACTGCTATCTGTGGTTATATTTACGGGATTATAGACAATATAGCTGAATGTGATACTTTTCGTAATCGTCTCATGAGTTGCGAAGATTTCGCTAACTTTGTATCTAAAATAAAAACGTTCGAGAAGAGAATAGAGAAGTTAGAGGAAGAAGAATTCAAGTATTTCCGTAATTTTCTGATAAAATAAGATTATGAAATTATTTAGAAGTAAATCTAAAGAATATCGACATCCTGCTACAATTATGTCTTTTAGAAAGTTGTACAAAGGACTCATGAAACGTGTTGATGCAGGATATATAAATGTACAGCGTTCAGATGATTTAGAAATCTTTTCTTATTCTAAGTCTTGTATGTTTGATGGAGCGTGGGACAAGTTTACTCTCATGGCAAGAGGATTGATTTTAGATCCTCAAGGTAAAAGAATCATAGCTCTTACTTTTCCTAAATTTTTCAATTGGGGCGAGGTTTCTACTCAGCTTCCTAACTTGCCTTTTACTGTTTTAGAGAAGATGGATGGCTCTCTGGGGATAATTTTTTATTGGAGAGGAAAGTGGCAAGTAGCTACTAAAGGATCTTTCCAGTCAGAGCAAGCTGTATGGGCTACTGATCATATGAGTGATTATAATCTATTATCTATGAACCCCGATATTACTTATCTGACAGAGATTATTGCACCTTGGAATAAGATAGTTGTATCATATTCTTTTGAAGACTTAGTTTTGTTGAGCGGTTATCATCTTGGTTCTGGAATTGAATTGACTCGTGATGAGATAGAATCAGAAGGATATAAGATAGGATTTCCAGTTGTTAAAGAAGAGTATTATGATTCGTTAGATGACATGCTCAAAATAGCTGAGACCTTAGATGTTAATCATGAAGGGTTTGTTGTAAGATTCTCAAACGGATATCGTATAAAGATCAAAGGAGCGGAATACATAAAATATCATAAACTATATTCTTGTTTTTCCGAGAAATCTCTTTGGGAACATTATAAGTCCAAAGATACTTTTAATATGGGTAATTTAAAATTCATTTATCCAGAAGAGTTTTGGGATGATATTAACTCTATCACATGCAAATTAAAATTAGATTATGATAAAATTGTAAAACAAATTGAACATTGGTTAGATTTTTTCAAAAAATTTAGTCAAAAAGATGTTGGATTATATCAAAAATCTAATTCAGATTGTCCTAAATTTGTGTATTCATTCGTTTTTGCAAGTAAAAATATGAATAAATTATTAGATGAAATGTTGAAAGATAATAAGTTTCGTGAAATTATTTTTAAAAAAATAAAACCAAAAGAGGAGAATTCTCATGAACTCGGCAATATAATATAGAAAGGTTATATTGTTATGGATAAGAAATGTTCGAAGTGTAGTGCTATAAAAGATTTATCAGAGTTTTACAATAATTCGGTATCTAAAGACGGTCATAGACCAGAATGTATAGAATGTACAAAGGAGCGTCGTAATACTCCAGAGCAAAAATTAATAAGACAAAAATACAGACGAACTGAACGGTGTAAAGAAAGAGCCAAAAAACGAAGATCAACACCAGAGTCTAAATTAAGATTATCTAATTATCAAAAAGAGTATTTAAAAAGACCAGAAATCGCCAAACGTAGAAAAGAATATTATCAGAGAGAAGATGTAAAAAAAAGAAAAAACGAATACAACAGAAAGAGACAACAAAATCCTCATTGGCGTATATCTCATACGGTAAGCGGAGCTATTAGTAAAGCTCTAAAAGTCGTGGGAGAAACAAAAAGAAAGAGACATTGGGAAGATATTGTTGGATATACTAAAGAAGATCTAAAACAACATTTAGAAAACCAATTTAAAAGAGGTATGAATTGGGGAAATTATGGAAAATGGCATATTGATCATATCAAGCCAATTTCTTCTTTTAATATAACTGATGTTAATTGCGAAGAATTAAAGAAATGTTGGGCTTTAGAAAATTTGCAACCATTGTGGGCTAGTGAAAATATAAGTAAAGGAAATAGATACTAATGTGACATTATTTTATGTTATGTAAAATTACTTTAACATTTTGAGGAAGATTTTATGTTTGTTGTGAAAGCATTTCAAGTTATAATACTGTTTGATTTACTATTTTTGAACAGTATTTTTAGGAGAATGTTATGGCTGAGTTGATTTATGTAGATGAAAACGGGAAAGAGCTTCGTAGAGAGCAGAAAGGTAGAGGTAGACCACCGCGTGGTTCTGTAAAACAAGATGATGGAAATTTCATTGTTAACCCTGTAGATTCGGTAGAACGTCAAGTAGTTGAATACATTGATGTTAGTGAAGGTGGTGATGTTATTTCTCGTGAGAGCAAGGGTCGTGGTCGTCCTAGACCTGGATATACGAAGCAGGAAGACGGAGAACATGCTGGCCATTGGGTCAAGGTTGTTACCGAGACAGTTCCCGTTTCTTAAATCAAAATGTAATAGAGATGGCCGAGGTCATATGACCTCATTTGTAGACACGTTTGAATGATGGCGGGGAGTTATCATTCAACGTGTCATTTTGAAAACAGAATATTAGAGTGAAGCTTGATAGAGCTTAGGTTGAGGAATGTGCCGGGTGCTACTATGCTATTACATTTGTGGTTAGTAGGCGACAAATTACCAGACATTCCAAATTGCAATATGCTGTTGGAGCAGGGTGGGGAATCCTGCCACTCTGATATTCTGAAATTAGGAGATAAAAATGCCTCATAAAACTTGTCCAGAATGTGGTGAAGGTGGAATGGGAGTTCGTACTCTTAAATGTAAGAGTTGCGGATACGTATTCATGAAGGGTAAGAATGAAATACCAAAGAAACCTAAAAAGATCAAATTCGATAACGATGAGTTTGATGAAGATGAAAAGGTTGAAGATTTTTCGCGGAAAAATAAAGCGACAAAGAAAATTACTCTTGACTTAGATGAAGAAGAAAAACTTACTTTCGAAAAATTAGCAAACAATTGTAAGCCGTTTAATCATTCTCTTGACGGTAATAAACTTGTTCTTGAGGGTTCTGTTATGGTAGTTGGTAGAGGGATGGATGATTTTACTCATAAGAGAAAACCAATTCTTCCATGTCATGCTGTCTATGCAAAGGTAGTAGCTGACCCTAAAGATGGAACGTTATCTGTTTGGGTTCTTGTAGGTAGTGGAGAACCTGATAGAATCTATATGAATGCTGTAGCTTGAGGAAGATGAGTACAATAGAGCAATAAAAGGTTAATTCCCGCAAAAATAATTAAAGTATAATAGTATTATGGACCCGATTATAGAAATATTAATACTTTTGGGCGTTTTTTATTTAACGTTTAGTTCATTAACAAAAGCATTTGCTTGCTTTTCTAATGCTAATATCGGTCTTTCCTATTTTGAGGCTGGTTGCTGTTTTCTTGTAATAAGTATGTTCTGTGCTTCATTTTTTCCTATGAGACAACATCTAGCTAATTCTGTTGCTACAAATATAGCAAAAGAAAAGGCTATTGAAAATGGTAGAGTTTATGTAGATAATATCTGGGTAGAGTCAGAACCTAAACTTATTGATACTCTTTCTACTGTAGTTGTTATGTCTGTATTGGCTTTCGGTCTTCGTATCGGAGAAATACTTGTTAAAACAACAATTCCTATTTACTATTCAATCATAGTTTTCTTTATAACACCATTCTTTTTTTATCATTTTGTTTGTTGGGCTTTTTCTCGATAAAGATGTATGGATATTGAATATGTTTGTTTTGGATCTCTTAACGGATACGCTATAGCAGCTAAGAACTATATCTTAGCACTGAAAAACCACAATCTTCGTATTCATACTTTAGATTCTCAACATAGATTAGATGTGGCTGGGGATGATTTAAACCTTTTTAGAAAATTCGCAAGAAAAGAAGAGAATCCAAATGCAATACAAATCTATCATTGTATCCCTCCAATTCAAAGACGTAGAAAGAAAAATAAACTTACAATAGGAATAGCTACATTCGAAACTGAGAATCCTCCTAAACATTGGATAGATATACTCAACCAGAATGACGCTGTGATCGTCCCAAGTACCTTCTGCGAAGAGATTTTTAAAAAATCGGGTATCACCCGACCAATCTATTTAATCCCTCACTGCGTCGATTTCTCCAAATATAACACCGAAATAAAACCACTAGAAACAAACGATAAGTTTAGATTCCTATTCATTGGATCTTGGAGAAAAAGAAAAGGATACAAAGAACTACTCAAAGCATGGTGCTCCACGTTCTCAAATAAAGAACACGTAGAACTAATCATAAAAACAGATAAACCCAATAAAGCAGAGAAGTTAACTAAAACATTGACAAATTGTGCTCCTATTATAGTAGAGAAACAAACCATTACTGAAAGTAAAATGCCAAATTTCATTAAGTCTTTTGATTGTCTGGTTTTACCTACTAAAGGTGAAGGGTTTGGTCTTCCTATTTTACAAGCTATGGCACTAGGTGTACCTGTTATTGCTACAGAATATTCAGGTTGTAAAGATATGATTAATGATAGTACTGCTTTTCCTCTTAAACCAGAAGGTATTGTTATTAAAGATAATATGGATAATATACCTCAATTCTTTAGAAAGAAATGGGTTCATGTCTCTGTCTCTCAGATCTCTAAAGTTATGCGACATGTTTATAATTCTGATGAAGTAGTCGAAAAGGTTAAAAACGCTGAAGCTTTTGTTAGAGATGAGTTTAGTTTGAAAAAAGTTTCTGTTAGGTTTGACGAGATGTTTTCCCGATTTTTAAATTGAGTTGTAATGCTGATGTCAGGGAGGGCAGGACTTACTCGAATGGTCCCGAGGTCTAGTCCTGCTCTCCCGGAAATAAGAAAGGATAAAATGATGAAATATTTGGTTGGAATGATTTTTATTCTTGGTGGAGTTTGTTTAGGACTTTATCTCGGATTGTGGCTTTGTTTCATCGGAGGTATAGTGCAACTTGTTGAGGCTTGCAAGGCTGATCCTGTCAGTGCCTTTGGTATAGCTTTCGGTTTTGTGCGAATCGTTATCGCTAGTTTCGTTGGTTGGTTCTCGTTCATTGTATGTTCCGCCATCGGTGGAGTCATAATTTCGGACTAATCTGCTTGAAAGACAATCTTCCCGATTTTTAAATCGAGTTGTAATACTGATGTAAGCGATTCTGTTAGAGGTGGGAAACGAGGCAGGGCTAACAAATGTCCAGTTAGTCCTGCCTTAACCCACAATATAAAGGATAAGAAGATGGCAATGGAAAAGAATGGAGTCCCCTCCGGTTCAGCAATAGAAAAGCACAAACTCGTTTGTGCAACGGGAGATACAAATAGAAATAAATATTGGATATCCACTCTTTACGATTCTGGTGACGTTGAAATCGAGTTCGGAAGGATTGGCAAGACAAGTACAAAAGGTGTCCATCGTGGTGTTGGTCGTCATTTCATGGAAAAGAAGATGGGCGAAAAGAAGAGAGGCAAAGTCAATAAAAAGACTGGGGAAAGAGAACCTTATACCGAAATCGATGTTATCGATAGCGATCAACCGGCGAATGTTTCTAATCCCAAAAATCTAGCAAAGTCAACGCTTAAAAATATCGCTAAAGATCAAATCAAACATAAGTCGCCTGAAACCGCCAAACTGATTGACTGGCTTACTGATGTTAATAGACATAACATTAGTGATGCAACTGGTGGCAAGATGACTTGGAACGTAGATAAAGGATTGTATCAAACTCCCCTTGGGATTGTAACTCCTAGTTCCGTTTCAGAAGCTAGAACGTTGCTTGTTAATATTGGAGATCATGTTGCTAACGGAAGTTACAATAATAGTAGGTTTAAAGAATCTGTTAATAGATATATGACTATTATTCCTCAAGATGTAGGAATGAAATGGAGTTATGATTCGGTATTCCCTGACTTGCAATCTGTTCAAAAACAGAATGCTGTTCTTGACGCTCTTGACGCTTCTTATGTTTCTGCGACAGCTACGCCTGTTGATTCTAAGAAGAAGAAAAAGGTTGATACTCCGAAAGTTTTTGAGACTAAGTTGGTTCTTGTCGAAAATGGCAAAGTTATTGATAGAATCAATCGCAAGTTCAAGAAGAGTATCAACAGGAATCATTATGGCGTTTCTAGTATGAAGTTGGTTAAAGCTTGGGAAGTAGAAATTTCTCAGATGGCAAAAGCTTTCAGAAGTTATGGTTCTAATTTGAATAATATAATGGAGTTATATCACGGTACGCAGTGTAGTTCAGTTCTCAGTATTCTCAAATGTGGACTTATTATCCCTCCTGCTTCTTCGTCTCATTGCACTGGCCGACTTTTCGGAGATGGATGCTATGGAAGTGATATATCCTCAAAAGCCTTGAATTATGCTACTTCATTTTGGGGACAAAATGATATTGGTAGATATTTTATGTTTCTTGTAGATTTCGCTATGGGAAAATATTATGTTCCTAATCGGAGTAATTATACAAGGACTAGATATCCTGTTAATGGATATGATTCTACATTTGCCAAATCTGGACAAAGTGGAGTAATGAATAACGAAATGATTGTATACAAAACAAATCAAGTTAATATTAAATATTTGTTAGAATTCAAAAGATGATTAAAGGACTTCGTACAATAATCCGATAAGTAAAGAGTATTACTAAATTTTTTACTTATTGGAGATTATTGTGAGTGCTATTAAGTGTTTGAAATTGAAGGATAGAAACGCATTATATCAAGAGTATGTTGTCAACGAATTGACATCTTATGAGATCGCTGATTTATGGGGGACGAATCAGAGGTCTGTTAATAAAGCATTAAAACGTTTTGGGTTTAGTAGAAGCGTTGGAGAGGCAGCTAGGTTAAGAAGAAAAAAGAAACCAGTTAAATCTAAGTATAAAGAATTAAATGATAAAGAATGGTTATTACAAAAATATTTGCAAGAGAAGAAATCTTGTGAAGATATTGCTGAGGAAATTGGTTGTTTTGCTACTTCTGTTCAATCTTATCTTCATAAATATAATATACCCTTGAGACAAAATGGTGAATGGCAGCAATATCACACTTATACTTCTAGATACGAAAACCTTAATGATAAAAATTGGTTATATCAAAAATATATTATTGAAAAGAAAAGTATACGAGAAATATCCAAATTATGTGGTTGCAAAACTTGTAATTCTGTTAGGCAATCTTTGATTCGTCATGATATACCTGTTAGGAGTATAAGTGACGGCATAACTTGTAATCGTGATGATGATTTTTGTTTATCTAAAGAAGCATTACAAGTTATTAATGGAAGTTTGTTAGGAGATGGATCATTAAGGAAATATAATAATGAGAGTGATAGATCCTATCCTTGTTTCTATAAAAAGAATAAATTTAGAGATCATGTAGAGTATGTTGCTAAAAGTCTTTTTCCTGCAAATTTTAATAAGTATTTTAGAACTGATACTATTTTTAAGTTTGGTAAATTTCTCACTTACTATGGTGTTAGAACGTATTGTCAAAAATGTTTGCTTGGTTTGTTCAAAAAATGGTATCCGAAGAGCAATGATTATAAGAAAGTTGTACCACGATGTATTAAATTGACTCCGTTGGTTTTGTTGAATTGGTTTATGGATGATGGGAATTCTTATAGAAGAAAAGGATATGGTAGAAAATCGAGACAGATACTTATAACTCTTTGTTCAGAATCTTTCATAAAAGAAGATCAAGAATGGTTAAGGAAACAATTGTTAGATAAGTATGACATACATTCTAGATTAGGAAAAGAGAAAGGTGGTACAGGTTATAGAATTATGATCCATCAAACGTCAGCTAATAAATTTTATAATGTTATAGGTCCATGCCCCGTATCTAGTATGCAATATAAATGGAAATAATTTCCCGTAAAAATTAACAAGATGTAATGTAGATGAAAGGATAGAATAATGACGGCTGGAACAAAAGTAGTTGATAGCGTTTGTGCATTTCTGATTGCTGTTGGACTTGTAATACCCATATTAATGTTGTATGGAGTGGTTCTATCAGATCTTTGGTTGTGGTTTGTAACACCTCTCTGTGGCATAATTCTTGGGAAAGCTCATGCTTGTGGTATAATGTATCTTGTCCATTTTTGTATTATGGATATGACTATCAGAAGGGGATCTGCCGGTTTAAAAACCCATACAGGTAATGTTATTGCTTTGAATATCGCCAGAGCTACCTATGCGTTAGTCGTATGGGGTTTTGGAGCGATATTAGTATCGTTGATGTAATTAAGAAAGGATAAAATGATGATAGAAGATGCTGTACAAAGTATCAATAATACTGTAGAGGGCTTTAAAGGACTTGTTCCCGATCAAGATATACAAGGAATATTTATCCAATTAGGAATAATTAGAGCTTATTTTTCCGGACAAAAAGATTCGAAAAAGAAACGAACCTCTTTTCCTAAAACGTTTTCAATAAAAACTACTGATGACAGGATTAGTATGCACGAAGTTACTCCTGATACCAAAGATAGTATTGGCATCGACATCTTCTGTTGTGAAGACACCTATGATGTCGTTGTTCAGTCTGTTATAGATTTACAATCTGATAGACAGAATTTCAATCGTTTCACGTTATTGGAAAAGGCTAAGGAGACAGCACCGAGGACTACAATGCCTGCTCTTCTTGTATGTTTCCATTATTGGTTATCTATTGAGGAGCCTTTGCTTAGGAAGCAACCTGATGGTTTGTTCTGTATCAATCGTGAAGTTTGTGAAGTTGAAGACTTTGAGTTGACGGCGAATGAAGCATGGAACAATCTTGAGGGAGATCCGTTGACAGTAGGGAACGAAAATCACCCGTAAAAACAATTCATATGTAATAGATTTGAGAATGAAATGGCTAATACAATAACAATAAAAATTGGACCAAGTTTTTTTGTAGCTTTGTTCGTCATATTGTTGGTCCTTAAACTTTGTAATTTAATAACATGTTCATGGTGGATTGTAACATTGCCGCTTTGGATCTTTCCTGCTATTTTTATTGGTTTTACTATAGTATGTTTTGTTTTTGTATTTACTGTTCTTTTAATGGCTTTTTTAGCAGACTTTTTTTGAGTTTATAGAAAGGTATAAAAATGGAAACAGCAGTAATAACAGTAGTAATAAGTGATGGAATTGATTATCAGGAAGTAGTTGAAGCTAAAGATCGCAATAAACTCGACAAAGAGATTATGAATAGGCTTCCTCAGATCATCAAGTTGTTTCATGATGAAAACGGTTTTCTTGAACAAGAAAATGATGAGTATTACAAAGAAATTGCAGAAGATATTATTGAAGATGAGACTGAACCATATTCCCCTTCGTACTATGCGGGTTCTGGTTTTATACAGGTAAAATTCTTCTAATGGCAAATCATGGATTCATGAAAACTGAGACTGGAGAATAAAATGTTTTTTATTATTGGTTTGATGTTTAGTACATATGCAGGGGTTCAAGCAGCAGAAGCTTTTGATAACGCTGCAATGGGTTACATGGTGTGGTGGTTAAGTCTATTGTTTACTTATGGAGTAGACGCTATTTTAGATAAAATGAAATCTTAAACATTTTTCCCGCAAAAATAATCAAAACATAATAGTGATGAAAGGGATAAAATTATGCCAGACTTTAAAGAGATAAAATTAAACGAAGCGAAACACCTTTCTAACACCAACCACCTAATTGAGAGCAAGATCGATGGTTGTTGCATGACATGGAAAGATAACCATCTCATTAGTGAAAGGGGTTGCGAAAGAAGTGATCGTTTTCCCCATATCGTTAAGGAACTGAAACAACTTCCTTGGAAGGTACAAGGTGAAGTTGCTGTTCCGTTCTCTAACGTTCTCACACTGAACAAGAAAGACAACTGGCATAAGGCTAAGTTCTATATTTTTGATGTTTCAGAGTATGATGGAAGTAAAATTATTGGAGATCCTCTCGAAGTCAGAAAAGAGATTGAAAATATTATAGGTAAGAGTAGTTTTAATTTTAATCATATTACTCTTCCCTTTAAGTGGAAAAGTTTCGATAAGGCTTGGAGATGGGTCAAGAAACATGGGGTTGAAGGTCTTGTTTTTAAACCTCTTGATGGGTCAAAGGGTTTCAAGTTGAAAGATTGGAAAGAGGCTAAGCTACCTATTATTGGTCATACGGCTGGTAAACAGAAGGGAGCATTCCAGCTTGCTTGTAAAAGCGGCGCAGTTGGAAGCGTTTCAGGGACTTCTGTAGCATATGTTGACAAGTATCATGATCTTACGGGTCAAGGTAAGGCTGTTTGGGTTGAAATTGAATACCTGTTTTTAACTCGTGATGGCAAGCCTTTCCAGCCTAGACTTCGTAGATTGGGGACTAAAAGCGAAATTGTTAAGGTTGCATGAAAGGCTAATTTCCCGAAAAATAAATCTAGATGTAAATAGAAATGAAAGGAAAATAAAATGATACTTGTAATATTTTTTGGTATAATTGGAGTTTTGATTTTTGGGTTCTTGGCTTTAAGTAGTGGATTTGCTCAAAAAACTGATTGTCCTATATTGCTTCTGTTTATCCTTGGGATACTTTTTTGTTTTATATCTGCTGTTCTATTTTACGAAGTAGCATATAAAGACGGACAAGTAGATGCAGCACTTGGTAAACAAAAGTATCATCTAGTTACTCGACCTGATAAGACTGTACGATGGGAAGAGAAGAAGTGAATAGAATAAAAGACCTATTTTTAATGTTGGGACTATATCTAGGTCTAGTCTATCTCTCCATAGCTGTTATGTTGACTCTTGCCTTCTTTTTCGGAGTCATTATAGCAAATATATCAACTGTTTCACTTGTATTTTTTGTTCTTAGTCTGTTTGTAGGTGGTTTTTGTTTAACTGCTGGTTTTTCTATATTGTTAATCGATAACGTTCGAGAAAGATTTTCCGTTTCGAAGAAATTTTCCCGAAAAAAGAACTGAATTGTAATACTGATGAAAGGACTTGAAAAATGAATGTAATTGAAGCACGAAAAGTAGTAGACGCAATGGTAGAAGCGGAAGAGTCGTTTACAGCCTTTGACGTAACGACACAGCTTCGGGTAAAGGGCGAGTTTGTACTTCATTATGAGGTAAGAGCTTTGGTTCATGGTCTTTTCGATAACGATGATCCTATCTTTACGAATTACAGTAGAGAGAATCATGTTATCGGTCATGGTACAAACGTTCTTGTTTTTCATCCTTATAATGTAGATGTGGATGAATATGATCCTAATAAGTTCGTAAATGCGACCAGTAAACAAACGATTTTGGATCAGACAACCGATATAGATGATGATCAGGACGAAGATGAAGATGACGACAAGATCGGTACTGACAAGCGTGGAAGGCTTTGCGTAAGGGCTAGTTTTATTCGACAGTTGGGTCTCAATGCTGGAGATAAAGTAGTGATAGGCAAAGATGCTGATTCTTTGATTGTACAACGTTTTGTTCCTTCGTATGCCGATGAGCACGTTTTGAAAGTAGATAAGGACAATTGCGTTAGAGTCGGTCCTAAGACTCTCAAGAAGGTGTTCAACCAAGACGCAAATACTCTTCGAGTTGAGATAGAGTTCAGTTCTGACTCCGCCGGACGATTTGTAAAGGTTACTGCGTAAACTAAGGAGGGATGGTGGGCAGAGAAGGGAATGGGTGACGACCTCACCCGTTCCCTTTTTATTTATGTAATAGAGATGAAAGGGACAACATGAGCGTAATTAAAGAATTATATGAAGCAGGAGAACTCCAAGGACTTCCAAAGTTCATTCCAACAAACACTTGCTACGAAGTCCTTACAGGTTCAACCGCGTATGGTGTCGCAGGGAAAGTATCCGATTGGGATATTGTTGGAGTTTGCATTCCCGATAAAGTCTCATTGTTTCCTCATCTTGCTGGTCGTATTGAGGGCTTTGGTAAACAAAAGAAACGTTTTTCCACTTGGCAAAAACACCATATCACTTATAAAGAAAAAGAATATGATATTACTGTTTACAGTATCGTAGACTTCTTTAATCTTTGTATGGACATGAATCCGAACATGATTGATTATCTCTATGTCCCTGATAATTGCGTTCTTCATTCTACTCAAATTGGCAATTTAGTTAGAGAAAATCGTCATATTTTTTTGAGCAAGAAGTGTTGGCCACGTTTCAAAGGTTACGCTTATTCCCAGTTGAAAAAGATGAAGAATAAAGAAGCAGTAGGGAAAAGAGTTGAACTTATAAAGAAGCACGGCTATGATACAAAATTTTCCTACAACGTTGTCAGACTTATGGGAGAATGTCAACAATTACTTTCTACTGGAACTATGGATCTACAACAAGACAAGGAACGTCTTAGAGCTATTCGTAACGGCGAATGGACTATGGAACAAATTGAACAGTTCTTTACTGACAAAGAAAGAGATTTGGAAGCATTGTACAATAGCTCTGATCTCCCTTACTCTCCTGACGAAGCGGCGATTAAAGCACTGTTGATTCAGTGTTTAGAGATTCACTATGGAGATTTGTCTTCTAATGAGATAGTTGTTCCTGGTAAAGCAGAAGCAGCAATTCATAAGATAAAAGAAATTTGTGAAGGAATTTAAGTTATAATTTAATTGAAAGGATGAACTAAAAAAAAGATGAATAAATTTCCAGATGAACTAATCAAACAATATTGGGTAAAAAAAATACCTTCCAAAATACAATTCATATTTGACAAAAGTTTTGAAGCAAAAGGTATTGAAAAAGAATTAAATAGTTTTAATGATAGGCTTCCTAAACCTTTCGGTGACTATGTACTGCTGTCTCGTGAGCAAGAATATGAATTATTCCTTAAATTCAATTATTCTAAGTATAGGGCTTCTGAAGTTTCTAGTCCAAAATACAAAAGAATATATTTATCTAAGGCAGCATATTTAAAAGAAATCATTGCGTATCACAATATGCGTTTAGCTTATAGTTGGATTGTAAAATTCGCAAAGAAAGTTTTTGAAGAAGAATTAGAAACCGAAATTCTTTATGCACTAAATAAAGCTATTGATAAATTCGATGTTGATAGAGGGTTCAGATTTTCAACTTTTGCATCTAGAGTAATTCAACGTGAGGTAACAAATAATCTTAGATATCATAACAAACACATACATAATTCGCTAATAGTTTCTGAAGGATGTTGTAAAGCTACGAATGGTAAAAGTGATTGGATAGAGATTGTTGATGATCAAGGAGAATACGAAGAAAGTAGATCTAATGCTTATTTTGATGTTAAAACTATGGTTTTCAAAAATAGGGATTTAAACAAAAGAGAACGCTTTATTTTGACTAAGTGTTATGGTTTAAATAATGAAAAACCTCTTTATCTTGGGGAGATTGGAAAGAAACTTGGTATATCAAAACAAAGAGTGTTCGAAATTAAAGCAAATGTTATAGGAAAAATTAGAGATAAATTCGAACAGGTTATGGCAGAAAATGAAGCACTGACCAGATGTTGATATCCACCCGATTTTTGAATCAAAACATAATAATATCGAAAGGATGAATCTCATGAAAACAATAACAGCAGAAGTCTATTATGGATATTATTCTGGTGATGCACAGATGTGGGACACTGAATATGTAGAGATACCGGCCGACACGCCCGAAGAACAATATGAGGAAGTAGCAAAAGGAGTTTTTCAAGAGATGCTTTTTGCTAATACAGACAGATATCCAACTATTGCTTTTTGGGGATTTTATTCTATAGATAACGATCCGGTAGACGATGAAAAATAATTTTCCCGATGGGAATTATAATAAGTAATACTATTGAAACGATAAAAAATGTTAGCACTTGTAATTATAGCATGGACAACATTGGCTATATCAACTTTTTGTTTGTTTGGGACTCATAACGATAGGGTTAGTTCCAGTCGCTCTAGTTATGATGTATGGGATTTGTTAGAACTGGTAATTGGAGTTGTAGTAAGAATATTTTGGGGGGAGTTCTTATTACTTTCGCTTGACATTCTCTCCAAGCTAAAGCATTAGGAGATTCCTGCTTCACAGCTTCAGTTAACGACCTGACAACTCCACAGGCTCTACCCCACTGTCCGTGGGTGAATTTTTTAAAAATAAAGTTTGTTAATCTCTTTGGTTTTCAGAGATTAATATTTAAACCTTTTAACGAGTTTTACAAAAAACAAGGATTTATGTTTTAAAACCAGTTACTCTATTTACTTATAAAAAAGCTATTTATATATCGACAGAAGAAGGAAAAATCTTTAATAAAATTTATGAAGAAATAGTTTTGATTCATCCCCAAGTTAAAACATAGGAGCTTTCTCAGAACGGTCAAGTAAATGCGTGGTCGAAAACACAGAAATCAACAAAAGAAATAATATTTTTGAATTATTTATCAAACATGTTAAAAATTCTTTTTGATAAATCGTCATCGGTTTCATTGGGATGTCTATATTGATATCGATCTATTTGTCTTTGAACAACGTAGTCTGGTATCGTTTTGTTTATATCTTGTCTATTTTTATTTTTTTGTTGCTCAGAAAGAAAATTAAAGTTCCATTTACCTTCTGGTGTTTTTAGATTTTCATCCCAATTTGGTTCGACATATTTAATAGTGTAACCGTATTTTTTTGCTAATTTTATATAATAGAAAAACTCATTAAATTTAACATTAGTGTTGTCTATAACAACTAAAGGAGCACCGTTTTGCATTGCTTTTTCTGTCCTGTCTTGATTCCATTTGTGAGCAACAGATAACTTCTTAGGATCAAAATTATAGTTTCCTTCATCATCATAAAAATAATCGTCAGTACTTAATACAACACCTTCTTTTCCTAGTTCAG
>JAEORY010000307.1 GCA_016840645.1 Candidatus Borrarchaeota archaeon
TCATTTTTTTCTTTTTCTTTGCAATTAATTCCTTTGAGATGTCGTATGCTTCTTCAAAACTAAAAACGCCTGTGGTTCCTTTGATATTCTTCAATGCTTTCTTTTCTGTCTTCAGTTTTAAATCACCGATCGCTAGGGCTCCTACGCCAGTTTTTCCTGACATGAATTCTACTTTGTCATCTAATGAACCAAGTCCTTCAACACCAAGTGGTGGAACCGCATTAATATCAGCAGCAACTTTACAACGGTCTAATCTTTCTAACGTCTCTTTTGATATGAGTTGATATCCGGCTTTCCCAGCTGCAATAATTGCGTCAGCATCTTTTGATGCTTCATAAATCTCATCTGGATTTGCACCTTGAGCGTATCTCACGGTTATCTGGTACTCCTGACTCAATCTTTCGGCGATACTTTTTGCTCTATCAAACTTTCGAGACGTAATTAAAGGATTACCACCGCTATTAGCGGATAATATTGCGGCAACTTGTCCTACAGGTCCTGTTCCTGCCAAAATAGTAACATTCTTGCCTGCAAATCCACCCATCTCCATTAAAACGTCTTCTGTTTTAGCAACTGCTGCCGCAGCAGTAGTATATGCTCCCCTGGGATCAATCATAATAGGAACTTCAAATGGTGGAACCATTGCCTTCTTAGCTTCTTCAAGAACTTGCAGAACTTTAGGAAGGTCACTACCTCCGATAAATAGCGCTGTATATTTACAACCTTTTACTCCACGGCTGAAGATTGCATCTTGAACAAGGTTCTTGACATCCTCTGGTTCAACGTTCGAAAAACAGTGTACTTGGTCATAGCCAGAATCGACGCTCATGTTTATGTCAAATGGACTGGCAAATTTGTCGGTATCAATTAAATAGATTATATAGGATTTCTCTTTCTTCTTTTCTTTATCTTTATCATCACCCATCTGATCTCACCTCAATTCTTTAGATTTTTGAATATAAGCAGCATTCTCATATTCTCAAAACTGACTTCAAAGTATTGATGTTAGTATGAGTTACCAGTTTTCAAATGAGTAGGATTAATCTATAAAAAAGCTAACGCAAAACAAAGGAGACACTTAATCCTTAGATTTTTTTTTGCATACAAACATGATTTTAAATTGTGATCTCAGAAATTGTAAAAAATGAAAACATATTTTCTTCTGTAAAGGGTGGATTCTAATTGACTCTAGCTGTAGAAACAAAAGAACTCACAAAAATTTATCCAGGAAGAGGGCTTATCAATAAAACTCCAGATGTAACCGCATTGGATCATGTTAATATAAAAATCAACGCAGGGAAAATATATGGGCTTCTGGGCCCCAATGGAGCTGGAAAGACCACATTGATTCACACATTAGCTGGCGTCCTCTTGCCAACCTCAGGCACCGCAGAAGTTTTTGGGCATGATGTTGTACACGAAGGCCGTCAAGTTAGATCTATAAGTAATTATGGTGCTGGCCAAGGCTCACTTTTTTGGAATCTCTCTCCTAAAGAAAATTTACTTTACTATAGTAAATTATATGGTCTTCCAAATGATGAAGCTGTTGAAAAAATAAGCAATCTATTGGAATTCTTTGGTCTGAAGGAGCGGACGAATATTAAGGCAGGATATTTATCCTCGGGGTTAAAACAGCGTGTTAAACTTATAAAAACGCTTCTCAACGATCCCAAACTACTACTTTTGGACGAACCTACCTTAGGTCTTGATGTTGACATAGCCAGAAAAATAAGGGCGTATATTCAAGAACTGTCCGATGAAAAAGAAATGACGATTCTACTCACGTCACATAATATGCACGAAGTAGATGAACTCTGTGATGAAATTGCTCTTATCGATAACGGAAAAATCGTGTCTATAGGAACTCCAGATGAACTTAAAAAGCAGGTTTCTGAGTTTGAATCACTTGAGTTGTCCTTTTCTAAATATGATGGCGATCCTTCCTCTTTCTTGGACGATCTGGTCTTAAGATCAACATTTCGAGATGGAGCACTTGTACTTCACGTTGATAATATTGACTCATCAATTGATGCTATCCTTAGACGACTTATAGACCACAAATATGTAATTTCATCCATTAACACCAGACGTACAACCTTAGAGGACGTTTTTCTTAGTTTAACAGGACGGGGGTTAAAGTAAAATGGTCAGAGTTTATCTTAGGCAAATATATGGATTCACTTACCGACAAACTCATAATATAGCTAGAAGCCCGATCGGCATTTTTGAGATAGTAGTATGGCCGCTGGCAAGTTTGTTTTCCATAGGATTTTTAGGCTCTTATGTAGATGTCTCGGCTGAAACAAGCATTTCATTTGTAACATTCATTTTAATAGGACAATGTGGCTGGTCATTTGTCTATGTCATACAGCAAGCCTTAAGCTATGGGTTGATGCATTCTATGTGGAGTGGCACCCTTATTGACATGATGGCTAGTCCTGCTGACGAAAATCAGTTTATTCTTGGAAATGCCCTTGCGGGAGTTGTTAAGGGCTTAGTAGTCCTTATTGTGATGGGAGTCTGCAGTTCTGTTGCATTTAATGTTAATATTTTTGCTGGCGGACTTTTTGCGATCATCTTCATCTTATTTAGTTTCTTCCTCGCAGCAATTTCGTTAGGACTTATAGTCCTAATATTGATTTTCTATTTTGGTCAAGAAGCTCAGGTAATGGCGTGGACGATCACGGGTCTAAGTGTGCTTTTCAGTGGAGTCTTTTATCCAGTAACAATCCTGCCACCTTTAGTCAGACCAATAAGTTACAGCATTCCTCTTACATACGCGTTCATTGCGTGGCGTGAAGTAACCCTTCAAGGTGCAAGCATGGCTGACGTATCATTCGTACTGCTTCAAATGGGTATTTCCAGTGTGGTATGGCTCGTAACAACGTGGTCTATATGCCTTTACACGATAAAAAGAGCAAGAAGAATCGGAATGATTTCGCAGCTTTCTTCGTAATGTGTTCGTAGTTTCTCAGCCAAACAAGAAGGAAAGCATAAAAGTAAAGACCAAGTGACTCATCTGGCTGCTTCTGCTTGTTGGCATCAGGATTATAATTTGCCATATACCTACCCCTCCTAGAGTAGATATACCAACAAAGATGCTTCTAAAGGGAAAATACCAAATAATACTAAAGGATCTTCTTCCCATGCTTCGAATATTATCTAAAACATGCAATATTTACTGTCTTATTCAATCGAGAGGTTCACTTTTCAATCTATTTGACAGTTTCTTTCAAGTTCCAGATCGACATTCCTGAGACCGTAGCATCGGTTTCTACAGGTCTGTACCACTGTTTTTTAGTTCCCACTTTTGCCCTTGCCTTCCAACGCATGCCCTTTGGCACAGCGTCTATAATTTCAAGAAGTTTATCAATCTTAGCGCTGATATTGGTAATATCTGACTCTGATAGAGTATCAATACCTGGTGCAAATTCTTTAATTGCCTTGAGATTTTCTGTCACAGAATAATAGAAACCCCAGTCTTTTGCCATTAGTTCGGCTACGTATGTCGCATTGATAGCATTCTCTTCTATTCCTTCCTGGACATCATGAGCCCTAAGCAGAAGGATTGAATCCTTCAGATCTTTGCCACTGAAAACTTCAGTAATTTGCAGTTTTCCAAGAAGCAAATCAGTAACACTGATGGTCAATGGATCGATTTCGAGCCGATCTTTGAAGTGAATATCGTGATTAAATTTTAGAATTTCATAAAACATGTCAATAAAATACCATCCCTTTGGATGATAGAAAATATGGCGCTTTGTAGTTGCACTGGAGATAGTGGTTCGTCGCTTTATGAAAGGTTTGCCATAAACTTGGTTTCCGTAGTCCTCGAAAAAACGAGGCATTGTTTTTTTCTGATATTTACTATAGGTCATGAAATCCAAATCAGTGAATTCCTGTTCACCTTCTAGCCTCGTTAACTTCTTAGCTAATTCATCAAATTCACCTGAATGCATCCTAATTCCCATGCCGCCAATGACTCTGATAATTATATTACGCTTTTGCGCTTCTTCTACAATTTGTTTAGCATTTTGAAAAAACACTTCTGTGGGAACAATTCCTCCCCATTCCTCTGGCATTTCAACCTCGATCTCGTCCATTCCCATTAACCAAACCATAATCTTCCCTCTTGAATTCGTCATTCGTTATATATGCCAGATTAATGTAATATATTACTTCACATTAAAACCTTGTGATTATTTATAAAACTCCACGTTTTATGATAATCATCAATCTTTCCGTAAGAGGAAAGACCAGCCTTAAGGTTATCGGGCTGTGTGCTCGTCACCGAGTTCAACACATGCGTCATCACTACTGTTTTTTTAAATATTTCGGCAGTCTTGAAGGAGGTTATCCCGCAATGCTTGAAGAGGTCATGGATCATCGACCATTTACGGTAAGGACTGCCCTGTTTCACACGGGGCTCGATGAACTCCCCGACGTGTGAGAGCACCCAATCGTAAATGGCTGGAAATGCTTCCTTGAAACCCAAGCCTCTTCGAGCTATTACATAACTTGCTAAATGATGTGTTGACAAATTATGTAATCGTGAATACTTGTATTTCCCGATGAGGGAGGTATATCCGGCAAAGACTTTTCGGAAGGACACACCGCGTTTTTTGCACTTCCTCTCTAATAGTTGCAAGGCGGTAGTCTTCAAATTGCTTACTTTTCGGTTGCGTGTTGTATTATAGGAAAATTCTTGGTCGAATTGTAAGTCCTCGACCACGATGCCTTTGCCTTTATTGATGCAATAATTGACGATCTTATCCATCTTGTAGGAGATATAATCGTTACGTTTGTCTGTCCGATAGCTGTGCAGGTTTCCAAACGAGATGCTATGATAGGAGAGTAAATTGCCGTTGTTATCCACATTGGTTAACGCCACAAAATTGTAGTTGAAATCTAAGCCGATGGCACCATGTTCGTAGCCGTAACGTGGTGCGGGTTTCGGGATGTCATAGGAGACATGGACAAAGTAGCGTACTTCTCCCTCAAAGAGCCGCCTTCTTACGGTTACTGTATATTTGTCTGTGTTAAGGACTTCCTGAAACCATTTCTCCTGCACATGGTTGACAGACAGGGGAATGACCTGCCATTTGCGTCCTTTTTGCTTAGAAAAGGTGCGTAGCTTGACCGTTTTATCGGGTAAAACCTTGATGTTCACGTTTTTCAATCTGTATTGTTTCTTTCCGATACACCTGAAGGAAGAATCCCGTCGTATCTTGAACTCTTCTCTACTTATGTTGCCAAGAATTCGGTCTCTAAATAATTTCTTAGTGCCAAACACTACGGGTGTAAGCTGTAAATTGTGCAATTTAGCCATTATGGAAGATCTGCGAGCGTATAAGCCCTTTAGCCGTCTGTCGTGTGTATTGTACTCCTTTATTTTGTTGATTTTCTTGTTAATGGTTTTTAGCTGTTTGGTCATGTAGTTCCGTCGTTTTTC
>JAEORY010000308.1 GCA_016840645.1 Candidatus Borrarchaeota archaeon
CTAAAGGAGTAGGGTTTCTCTATATTCGCAAAGGCACAGTTATCGAACCACTGTTACACGGTGGAGGCCATGAGTATAACCTTCGGTCAGGTACTGAGAATGTTCCAGGGATTGTGGGCTTTGCAAAAGCAATGGAGTTGGCAACTACCGACTTAGATAAAAAGGCAAACTATATGATGCGATTAAGAGATAAACTAATAGATGGCGTCTTACAACGTATAAAAGGGTCATATCTTAATGGACATCGTACAAAAAGGCTACCAAATAATGCCAATTTTCGGTTCGATCAAATCAATGGTGAAGCCTTGATTTTAGATCTTGATATGAACGGCATTTCAGCATCAACAGGCTCTGCTTGTTCATCACATGAAACTGATCCGTCACATGTTCTTCTTGCGCTTGGTTTGTCCCATAATGAGGCAGAAGGCTCTCTAAGGTTGACATTAAGTACTGAAACAATCAAAGCTGATATTGATTACGTGCTTGAAGTACTGCCAAACAGCATTGCCAAATTGCATGCGTTGCATCCACGCGTATCTAAAACTAAATATTGAATAACTCATTCCATTTTATAGTTTAACTGGCAAGAAGACCACTCACCACTGCTAAACCCGTTTAGATGCAATCTAAGTTACTAAAAAACCTATCGTGAGCGTATACTTCCATTACAGCGAACTTCAGCTTCTTTTAAAATTTGATAATATGACAACTTTTATAACCTTCTAGCATTTTACTTACACAAAAATGTACATTTAAAGCATTATGAGTGCTAGATCTCTTTACAATGAGTATAAATTCGAAGCAACAATATTGTTATAGAAAACGTAAGCTTCCGAGTACGATGCTCTTGTTTATATCGATAGCATTGTATTGATGGATAAGTATTTAGCATATTCGTTAATGTTTCAGAATGAAAACAAGATGGAGTGTATAATTTGTCTGAAGTTTACTTTGCATCTGCAACCTCGTATTTCCCATGGCAAAATATGAAAATATCCTTAGAACGTCTATTCGACCTATTAGAGATACAAAAATGGACTCCTGAAAGAATACGAGTTGGTGTCAAATTTGAAACTGGGCATGAAGATTGTACTCGTTATTTATCTCCGTTATTTGTAAGAACAATGCTTGATGAGTTTACTAGACTCCATAAGCCACCTATTGGTCTTGATTCAATAAATCTCTGGAGAGGAGGCTGGCGATACGATCCAGCGGGATGGGTTGACAAATGTCGGCATCATGGTTTTTCTATGGAGACATTAGGGACTGAAATATTTTTAACTGAGGGCTACACTGGTCAGGATAGCAAGACTTTGATGAATAAATCGGGCAAAAAAATTCGCGTTTTGGAAATTGGTGCAACGATCACATATTGCCAATTATTAGTGATGTTAACCCACGTTACGGGGCATCCTTTACTCGGCTTCTATGGGGCAATCTCCGATCTGGCTTTAGGATGTACTGCTAGAAAAGGCAAAATGCGCATTCATGAGGACCTTCTACCAACTGTAAACATGGAAAAATGCAACTTATGTGGCTTATGTGAACGAATGTGTGAATGGGACGCGATCAAAGTAGCTGAAACTGTAGTTATTGATCCAAAAAAATGTGTTGGGTGTGGAAAATGTATAGTCAAATGCCCACAGGCGGCAATAGAAGTCACATCAAATCAAATAAGGGATTTTCAAATAAAGGTAGCCGATGCGGCATCATTTATTGTCCAAGCAATGGACGGTAATATAGCTTACTTCAATTTTCTACTTAATTGCACGCCCCGACCTGATTATGATCCAAACTCTGGCATACCATTTATTCCAGATATTGGTATCTTAGTTTCGAAAGATCCTGTAGCTATAGATAAAGCAACTCTTGATCTTGTTAACAGAGTACCAGGTGTGAGAGGCTCCGTAGCTGAACAGTTTAACGTATTGGATAACAACACAGAAAAATTCAAGGCCATTAGCATTGCCGGAGCAGCGGATCCAATGGTCCAGATTACATCTGCTGAAGAACTTGGTCTCGGAACCACAAATTATGAATTAATTGATGCATGGGAACTAGAAAATGAGTAGACAAAAGTTGTTTTTAATTGAAAAAAGCTTGAAAAATATCTTTTAAAATATATGATGATGATATAGGTTATAGAAAGAAGGTGTTAAAAATAGAGGTTCCTAAGGAAGATATTACTGTTGAAGATCCCATACTCAAAGAGAAGTGGGTTAGAAAACTTATGGTTTGCACTCTACACGATCTTGGTGTAACATGTCCAGGTATTTGTTGCCATCAAATTCCTCCTGGAATAGGAGGACGGCATTGTGGCACATTGAGTCGTTTATTGAATAAAGGCACAAGATCCATTTTTAGAACTCTTCGCAAATTAGCAGACTTAGGATATGTGGATATTTTGGAGATTTCGGCTAGTGAAGGAAAAGAAGGACAGTTAAGAAAGGGGATTCAAAAGGTTTTTAGATTGAGTGAGAAGGGCAAAGAAAAGGCAAAAGAATTTGATGATGAATTTGAATACGGATCCTTACTATAGATAATGAAGATATTAGATATGGGTTTTCTATGAATATAAAAGAAAAAATACTTCAGGAATTGAAACGACGCCATTTGGCATTAGTAAATCCGCGAGAATGGGTTAGTATACATGAGATTTCCTATCTCTTCTCATTTTATGTTATTACTCGAATGGTAGAATCTGAATATATCATAGATGCACTTAGGGAACTCATTGAAGATGAAATAATTGTTGAAAAGGATAATATGCAATATTTCCAATTAGCAAATTATGAGACTTTTGTTAAAGAAGTAGAAAACCAATGGAAGCGAAAAGCAAAAATAAAACGTTCTATAGTGAAAAAGGAATATGATGTCAAGAAATCATGCAATGTCTAATAATAGATTTTTGTCACTAAGTCAATTTCTTCATAAAAAGAGAACAATTCAAGAAATGTATATCATAAATTGATGACCTGATAGAGGTGTGTATTTAATGAGTACAAAAGAAGAAAAGGAAAAGAAAGCAGAAGACGTAATTGAGAAGATTTTGGAATATCGGAAAAAAGGCGAGAAGAGAGCCGAACTTAACTATGTTTCAAAGTTACGTTCACCCATTGCAGCTAGGTTCAGAAACATCAAACATAAAATCGCAGTCATGTCCGGTAAAGGAGGCGTTGGTAAGACAACGGTAGCGACTAATTTGGTTGCGGCGTTTAAAGCGGAAGGCTATAACTGTGGTATCTTAGATGCCGATGTTCACGGTCCTAATGTCCACAAAATGCTGGGAGTAACGGAGAAATCTCCATCATTTAAAGGACGGACATTTTATCCCCTTGAAAACGAAGACGGTATAAAAGTATGGTCGGTGGCATTGTATTGGCCAAGCGAGTCAACGCCTGTTCTTTGGCGCGGCCCATACAAAACGAGAGTAATTAAACAATTCTTGGCCGCTGTAGATTGGGGACCCTTGGATTTTCTAGTAGTTGATCTTCCCCCTGGAACAGGTGATGAACCCCTCACAATAATAGAAAAAATTCCAGACATTGATGGAGTTGTCATAGTTTCTACCCCTCAAGAGGTTGCACTTTTAGATGTCAGAAAGGCTGGGATGATGTTACAAGAGAAGAATGTGCGCGCCCTGGGCATTATTGAGAATATGTCAGCCCGTGCGATCTGTCCTGATTGTGGTGAAATACTTAAATGCGCACATTGTGGAAATGAAATAATTTTATTTGGAGAAGGTGGCTCAGAAATCATCGCTGAAGAGCTAGCCGTGCCATTTCTTGGAAGCATACCCGTTGATCCCCGTATAAGAACCTCTGGAGATGAAGGTAAACCTTTTGTCATCAAATATCCTGATAGTGAAGCCGCAAAGAATTTTAGAGCCATTGTTCGACGAATCGAAGAAGAAATAAATAAATCGAACGACGCAACTGAATCTCAAGAAACTGAAGCCTGAGGCGATATTTAATGCCTGATGAAATCTCTTTAGACAGTAAGGTTCTGAAGGTCGCTGAAAGGGCGACAAAAGCACTGGAGAAACTAATATTTTCTCTTGCTACCCCAGAAGAGGTCTTCGAAGAAATAACAGATATCGATGTGTCGGGATTGCTAGAGAATAATTGGGCAACATTTACTTCGGATCCGAAGTATCACTACCATCTTGAGATTCTACAAACAGTATTTACTCTTAAAGATCAGTTATTGGATCAAGTGCAAGAGATGGGTATTGATAGCATAAAATCAGATTTAGAAGTTCTAGATTTTGCACGAGAAAAACTTGAAAAAATGTAATCGCTACCTTTTGGAAGGGGTCTTCTCGCCGATATCAGATAAAGCCCCTAAGGATTTCGTCCTTTTCTTTAAGCCAACCCAGATTTTTCTTGAGTTGCTGTTTTTATTTTTTTACATATGAGCGATGCTTTTTGTTAGAACTTCTCTTAGGACCATTTCAATTGGCATGATTACCCTCTTAACCGAGTCTGGTCGACCTTCTTTCTTAAGGCGACCATTATCATCCCTGAATTTGCCGATAGTACCAGACTTTATTAGCGATACTAAGTCATTTTTTGCATCTAAACAACTCATCTCGATGACGCGAGCATGAGCATCTTGCATCCGTTCCGCCCATTCAGTTTCAACTAAGAGTTGACTAAATTCTTGACTTGAAATGCGTTCTTCTGCTGTGAGATCCATTTTGTTCAAGCAAATTGCGAAAGGTAGTTCTTTTAAACCATATTTATCGATGAATTTCGCCAGTTCTTTAAGAGCGACTATATTTGCCTCATATTGTGCTTTTTGGGAGTCTATCATCGCTATGATGCCGTTTGTGCCCGAAGTAACTACCTCTCTTTGTGTTATGTGGCGTATCTGACCCGGAACCGTGTAAATATGTGCCTTAAAACGATCCTTTCCCGTTAAGGGGTTATATCCAAAACCAAAAACGCCACGATCAAAGAAGAGCGTCCTTTTAGTGGGATCTTCAAGTGTTAGGAAAGAGTAAATTTTATCTGGGTTTTCTAAGGTCTTTAACACTTTAAAGATAGTGAGGGCCATGGTTTTGCCAGCCATAGAAGCACCCCAGAATACGATTTTAATCACAGGGACCTCGTCAAAATCCTTTTTTAGCTCGTGGTCCATTCTTTTTAACCCCAATAGTTTTTCTGTTTCCATCTCTTGAAAATGCATTTTTTGGAGAAACATGAGCCAATTGTATGGCGCCGTATCTGTTCTCAAATTTCGAGGATATTGGTAGGCTAATAACTCTTGACACCTATAAAAATTCTTCCCCTGGTCACGATACCTTACTGATAACCAAGCAAGAAAGCACCAATGCTTTAGCGTGGTGATGAATTGCGTTGTGTTTATATAGTTTTTTGGTGAAACCAATTATAGTACCTACGGGGCGTAGGGATGTTAAGCCTGTGGAGATAAGACCTCCGTAACCC
>JAEORY010000309.1 GCA_016840645.1 Candidatus Borrarchaeota archaeon
AAATTATTATAAAAAGAATCCAGAAATACAAGAAAAAGCCAAAGCCAATGCAGCAAAATATATGAAGTCGCAAATAGAAAATATAGGAGATACTTATGTAGATACTCTTCTTTACGAAGAGCTAAAATTAAAAGGAACTGAAAATAAAGAATTGCGTAGAGAAGTAAAACAAGAACTTTTTACAAAGGAGGTATATGAGTTAAAACGTACAATAGTGAGGTTAAAAAGAGAAGCAGCTAAACAAAAGGAGAAAATGAATGCCAAGAAAAAAACTAGTTAGAGTTGAAAAGACAACAATGTCTAGAGAGATGTCCAAGTTACTAGCAGCAACAACTGCTGGACTTGCATATGGTAAAATAGAACCTGCTTTTGCACTGGCTTTAGTTAAAGCATGTGAAGTCAATTTTAAAACAGCAATGCAAGAGGCTATGGTTCAAAAATTGAAAAAACAAGCAGTAAGTGTAGCATTTTTTGATGAGGAATTTGAAATAGAAACAGATTCCTTACCATTAAGTAATCTAGCACCAATCCTGGCACTAGATAAACCCACTGAAACTCAGGAGAAGTAAATGAAAACACAGAGTTCAAAAACGATCGATGTACTGTATAATGCAGTACAACAAGTTGCAGCAGGTAAAGAGACACTTTCTCACCTAGTATCTCTTACGAGAGCAACTGAAAGAATCGGTAGAATGGCTCAAGCAGATGTTCAATCCAAAAAATATGAGAGACTTCCTCACAAAGCAAAAACACCTTACTATCATGCAATAGTTAAGGATCCTGAACAGAAAGTTTCACCCCGCTCTATAAAGCGCGCAAAGCGTCAAATGGAGATTACTGGGATTTCTCCAAAGACTCAGGAAGCGCTGCAGGCAGCGGGCATCACTAAACTTGATCAAGTTCTTATAAAAGGATCTGAAAGAGTTGATGTAGAACTGTTACAAACAATTCCAGGAATTGGTAAAACTCGGATTGAAGAGATCAAAGTATTTGCTGCACAATGTTTTGAAATCTGATATTTGAATCTACTAACCAAGGGGCTTCGGCCCCTTTTCTTTAAATCAAGGAGATCATCATGAAACTGGTACAAATGGAACACACTAATCTAATTAAAGAATTAGAAGAGTGGCTAGAAGAATTTAAACAAGTACCTGCTAATGAACGAGCGCAGTATGTATCGATGGTAATTGGTCGTACTGTCCGTGTATTCGGTATCAAGGATGAACATGCTGCTGCAAAAGAAGGGATGATTGATTTTCAATTTGGGGCTTCAGTGTGTCAGGAATTTCTTTTTCGTCCTTATATTGATGAACACATTGACAGAGGGGAATAAATGAATATATTTTTCTTGGATAGCTATCCATCTCTGGCAGCAGCTGATCATTGTGATCGTCATGTTGTTAAAATGATACTAGAAACAGCACAACTGCTATCAGCTGCACATTGGGTACTCGGAGAAGATAAATATAATAATCTCTATAAATTAACTCATAGAAATCATCCTATGTGTGTTTGGGTAAGAGCTTCTATCCATAACTATATGTGGACAAAGATCTTACTGAAAGAACTATTAAACCAATATACTCTTCGATATAATAAGATTCATAAAACTGAAGAGCGAGGAATTCATTTATTGAATCCTCCATTGGATATCCCTCAAGAAGGATTTATTCCACCACCTCTTTGTATGCCAACTCGTTATATGGCTGATAACTACGTAAACAGTTATCGCAACTATTATAAATATAAAAGTACAGTAATGAAAATGCGTTGGTATGGTAAAGAACGTCCGCCTATATGGTGGAGCATGTATTAGATATATCAATAAATCTCACTAAAAAGTGAGAAAAATGGTGTATCTAATATAGAAGAAATTCTTCTTCTACCTATTTTTCGATTAGTCAAGGAGACTTACTATGTTAAGGTTAACAGTAAAAATACATGAAAAGATATTGATTAGTCCAGATATTTGGATTGAAGTGGATACACTATCTAGTAAACAAACTAGACTGATTATTCATGCCCCTAAAAGAAAAATAAAACATCTCCAGAGATATGGTCCAAGACCTTATTTCAGTGGGGGAAATCCTTATGCCAACATGGATAGGGATATGGCTATCGAGGAAGTTTTTAATCTCTTCAAATGGTCAGACTTTGCTAAGAGTACAGTAGAGAGTGGTAAAAAGTCAATAATAAAAGTTTGTCAAAATGATGGTATTCCTCAAGAGTATCATCAAATGATTATTGACCGAATATTTACTCATCTATCAATCAATAAGCCGGAGAATCTTCCGGTAGATTATGGAGAAGAAGCATGAGTACAATTACAGAAAAAGTAATACTGTTTCTAGCTGGATTCATCCTTTTTGGGATGATTTTTGTATTGGCATTTCCTGCAGAAGCATGTGATGCCTTTCCTAAACCCCCTGGAGCAGACTTGTGTCCGCCTGGGTATTTTACTACTGATGATGGCAAGTATTGCATCAAGCGGTGATTCACAATCTGTCAATTGATCAAGGAGATCGTCAATGAAAGATCGCACTCTTAAAGTCTATTTGCCCGAGCTGAGGAAAGAACGTAGAGGATACACTAAAACCTTCTTTGAGGAGCTTTATAAAGCCTCTCAAGGAGGAAAAGTAGCAGTAAAAGAGCAAGCGTTTAAAAAACGCTTAGTTCAAAAGCTTCCTCATGAGAATGGGAAAGATATTGCTGCCGCAATGGTAGCAAATGCTATCAGAATGAAGCAAGTACGGGTATTAAAAACTCAGTAACTGCACTCTATGAGAGAAGGTGCAATGCCTTCTCTCTAAGCAATTTTCTATAAGAACCTGGCGGGAGGTGCAGATCCCGTTCCCTGCACGGACGATCCTTTATAAAGTCTTATTGGAACTTTATAAAGGCGAAGCGGGTTCTTGTAGAAGGTTGTTGTTTGACCTTCACTTCCCATAATCAATGAAAGGAGTAGTATGATGACTAACATCAACTGGGGACATGTTGTGGAAACTACCGAATTTCTATTTAGAGATTGGAGAGACCATGACTTCGATGATGGTCACCGGCCTGTCTTACTAGCAGGTCGAAGTCAACTTTCAGCGATGAAAGAACCAGACAGTAGGAAAAGAACCGAACGTCTGAGATTCTGGGAAGAAGTAATCGCTTTAGCTAAACAGGCTCAAGGTGATTATAAAGTCTCTCAAAAGGAGATTTAACCCTAGTCCAGGACTTTAGCCCTCTTCGGAGGGCTTTTTATTTTTCAAGGAGAAATCTTATGACAACATCAGCACAGTATTCACAGCGTTATTCTCAACTTCGTAAAGAAATCTTAGACGAAGACTCCGATCTTAATCACAAGATTAGAGAAGGAGAACGAGCATCAAAAATACTTACTGAAAGAATCCACAAGAGGCTAAAAGAGGAAGGATATAATTCGCCTGCGGCTGTTTTCTTTGCTGAGAATGCTAAAAGAGGTCTAGAGAAGAAAACAGAGCGAATAAGAAAACGTTTAGAATATAGAGGAGAATGATCATGAACTTTGAAAAAGTAATGACAATCATCATTGTATTTTATGGATTATGTTTAATCCTCTTATACTTCATGAATCCTGATTTTCTAGTTGAACTAGTAGGAGCTACGATTCTTTGCCTAGCAATGGGTATAGTAGTATGGAGCTGTATAGGGGAGCAAAAATGAAATGTTTCTTGATTTCTTTACGCTTTTCTTATTAATCGGGATAGTGATACTTGAAACAATTTTTATTTATCACTTTTACTATACCAGAAATAAATCCAGATTAATATTAGGAACCATTTGGTTGTTAGGGCCTTTTGCTTTAATTCTTCCAAAAAAAGTTTTGAGCATACTAGGCCCTGTTCCTCTCACTACATTGCTAGTGAGTTCATTAATCTGTTTTTTCTTATTGGTAAATAATATAGATACTATCTTAGAGGAGATCAAAGATGAACACAGAGATAGACGCGCAGTTAAGCAGATTAAAAGAGCAGCTACTGCAAAAGAAGAACCAGAACCAGAGTACGAACTCGAAGGAGAGCACTTCACAAAGGAGGAATATGAAATCCTCTACTTCGACGAATAATCCAGCGATAGAATTTGAAGTTGAGGGTGATAGTAGTCTTGAATTCTTATGCCATAGAAAATGGACTCTTTCTGATTTTGAATCAGCTATGGATTTGCACAAAAGAAATACACAAAAACAATCTTACTATGGTGAAAGAACTGCATTTGCCAGATGGGTAAGAAAAGATACTAATTATAAAGAAGTTTGGGCAGCGAGTTTTAAAACTCGTGATCCAGTGATTAGTTTGTCTCTTGCTAAATCTCTTTTGCATGAATTTGAATATTTCTGTGAACAAAATAGTTGTTTTCAATATTTTCGACATGCAGAAAATTTTTATCGTAAGAACAGACATTTTATATTCCATTATTATGGATATGATAAAGAAGAGGAATTCATTTAAACTGAGAAAGTTGTTGTATCTAATATAGAACCACTTCTGGTTCTATTACTAACTGATCAAGGAGATCATCATGGAAAATGTAATACACTTTGTAACTTCAATCGTACGTGGCATAGAACGGCTTTTAATGCTGTTGTTCAGTCATATGGCTGCATTTCTTCTCGGAGTTTTGTTCGTATTTATTCTTCTCCCAGTTGAACCACACGATCAACCTGAAGTTATACCCTCTGCATTTACAGAAGTAATTAATGACTATGTCAGTAATGCCTGTGATGCACGCCAGGAAACTCTCCTAGATAAAGTACGGAATTGGAGAGATGATACAGTTTATGAATCAGATCGGGTTAAAACCTTCTCAGCTGATACTGTAGTGACTGTCGAACCTGGAATTTGGGAACGTACAAAAGATTTCTTCGCTAGACAATACAATGCTGTTGTTGATTTCTTTAGTGATTCTCAAGAATCAGTAGAAGAAGCAATCGAAGAAGTGAAAGAGTAATTTTTCTGAAAATATGATCAAGGAGATCTATTATGTTTGACAAATCTATCATCCGTAGTAAGTACTGGCTTTACTGGCTTTACATTATTACTGCTGCTATTGGAGTTGGTATTTTGTTTGGCCTAGTAATAAGCACATTAGGAATGACTGATACAGAACAATTGGAATCGATTGAGATGATTTCAATGATTTCTTCTATTATTGTTATTCCATTTGCTTTTATAATAACATTGCAACGAATAAACGATACTGGATTACCTAAATGGGTAGTTCTTGGTATGTTTATTCCAATACCGGCTGCAGGGATATTGTTTCATATCCTAGTAGGATTAATTCCTACAAACCAATTCAATAAAGAATTGGCAGGCAGCTGAGTATCACCCCCTCTCTGAGTGGATATTGACCTTACGGTTGGTATCTACTTGGAGAGGGGATTTAAAGTTGATTCAATTTTTTTTTTTTTTTTTTTTTTT
>JAEORY010000310.1 GCA_016840645.1 Candidatus Borrarchaeota archaeon
TATTAGTGCACTGCTCGGCAGTATTTGCATTAGCTTGACCAATGCGTATTCCTCTATCAGAAATTTCTACGATACCATCTGATTGTCCACTATAAGAAATCTGTATTCCGTTGTTAGATATGCGCACGTGCGATCCACCCACTTGCCAATCCATTGCTGTAGCCATATTGGTAAAACAAGCAATTGCGACCAGCGTACATAATGGAGATATGTTTTTCATTGCTCTTTTCCTCTGTATTAATGGGTATTTCCATAACAATCTCATAGCCCATTGTACAAGAGAATTTTCTATTAGGCAAGGCGACCGAACACGATTTAATGGGTTTTTTACGAACCAAAACTACCAAAGAAAGAAAAATATATACGCAAGGTTAGATTGTGGCCATATTACCGAATTCAACTTTCATTTAAACAAAGGCATGTCAACAATTCAGAATTTGTTGACTCTGAATAAATAAAACAAAATATAACTACACAACCACTGATTAAATCAAACCAATATCTCCTACTAATCCATAAACCGTAATCTAATTTTTAAACTTAAGGACTCACTTGTAAAAAATTGATCTCTTTAAGCTCCGTACAAAAAAGCAGTCTATCTAAATAAGAACGTTCTGCCTCAATTTTAAAACGCAAAACATTTGTTTTTTTAATGCCTGCGGTAAACCGAAAAAAATGTTTTGCGCAAGAAAAAACAGGCTCGAGGATCGCTTTGACTGTATTTTTTTAGCATAGTACGAGGATTTCATCGCGGAAATAATCTATTGCGATTTCGTCCATTTTTTAGCGGAATGGTTGACTTGATCGTTTTCCTATTTTTAACATGCAAAAAATGCCCACTTAAAATAAGAAGGTAACCTGATGAGATTCAAAGGAAATTTCTTTTAGATCTCGAACGTTATAGTTACGTTCTACTTGATATAGTCTATAGAAAAGAGGGGTATTACTCTGTTAGAATAACACCCCTCTGCTTAAATCCTTACACCAAATTGGGTTTATACATGCTAGTTAAAGAATCCACCTTTCATTCGTCCAGCTTTCTTCTGTTTATTTTTTCTTGGCTGCTTTTTTTGGAGCTGCTTTCTTTTTTCTCTTTGCAGTTACCTTCTTTTTCTTTTTTGAGGCAGCTGCCTTCTTTTTAGTAGGCCGTTTTTTAGTTTTTGCCTTCTTAGAAATAACACTTTTTTTCCTAGGAGTAGTCTTTTTCACCTTTGTTGGTACTTTCTTTCCTGGCTTTTTAACCGCCTTTTTTTTCTTTGGTCGAGTATCTTTTTTTGGAGCCTTAGCCTTTTTAGGTTCTTCCTTTTCCCCAAATAGTCCTCCAAGGATTCCCGTTCCTCTTGCTACGGTTCGACGAGAAACTACGCCTCCTCTTTGCTCATTTACAGCTTGGTTTAAATAACGGCGTGCATATTTTACGTGTTCATGACCTTCAGAACGACCATATCGATCTTTAAAGCATCTAATTACATCCGACCAAAACCCCACTCTAAATTCTGGATCTGCTAATAGTGAGCCTGCCGTAAATATGCTCACTCCAACAATAATCAATTGTATTTTCTTATTCATTATATTCTCCTTATCAGTGTTTCATATAGAAATCCTAAGGGATTCTATTCTTTTAGTATATAATTTTCTGTTACAAATGCGCAAGAATTTACAAAATAAAATTATGCTTTCAATTCTGTATGAAAAATTCGCATTGCCGACCTCGTCTGTTTCTATCCAAAAACGGCGTGCTTTTTAAAGTTTGGAAATCATTCATTCTCTTCAGATAACTCAATAACTTTAAAGCACAATGACGCATAAGACGATGCAGTCGACTATCAAGTTTAATAAAAAAGCAATGCTTGAATTCCCGTGAAATCTGATGTAGTATACTGCCGCATAACCAATACAAAAGGAGTACCAGCTCATGTTTAACCATAAAGTATATGTACACGCCGTTTTAACATCCACTTTCCTTTTCGCTTCATTACATTCCCAGAGTAATATCAAGAATTCAGTCGATGCTACGGCTACGTTAATAGAACAGTGCCAATACCTGTTGGATCACAATGTACTAGATATTAAGGGACTGACCACCCTTGCAAAGGCAAATGAACCTTCTAATACAGCAAGTGGCAGTAAAGCTTATGATGAAGAAGAGACGTACAAAACCTATAAAAAATTAAACAAATTAATTAATCAACATCATGATGATATTGACATGGCCAAAGTACGGGCTTGGGCACAACACCAAGTATCCATCTACAATCAAACTATCAAACAAGAAATTAATAAATCCGCTCAACCAATGACATTTGTATCTATCCCTGCTGGAAGTTATAAAAATCATATCGACGGTTCAACATTTACAATACCAGCAGGACTAGAACTACAAACAACCCCAGTTACACAATCTCAATGGCTAAGCATTATGGATAGTAATCCATCAAGCTACGCTTTAAATGAAGGCGAGACAGACGCAAAACAAATCGGTTCTCATACGTTATTAACTGATCATCCAGTTGAAAATGTTTCATATACTGATATTCAGAGGTTCATCGGCACACTTAACAAGGAAGGGGACCACCAATATTTTCTTCCATCCATTAACGAGTACCAAGCTATATTAGAGCAAGGTCTAGAAAATACATGGATAGAAAAACTCCACACCTTACCTGTTTGTACTAATAGTCATCCTTGCATTGTTAACACCTGGAGAGAACATCTTAATACGCCACCAGAATGCACTTCCAACGATACCTGTAAAGTTACTGATGGTTTTTCTATAAGCATTTCAACGAAAAAGATATGGAACATTATCGGTAACACATGGGAATATACACGCGATCACGTTACACTTGATTCTGATTTCACCGGCCATCTTGTCTTTGGTTCTTCCTATAAAACAACATCTCCTATCAATGATATAAACCAATTAGTAAAACCAATTGTATATGACCAAACAAAAGACGGCAGCATTGGTTTTAGATTATTACGCACCCCAAAAAATATCCTCCCAACAAACAATGACTATTACGTAGAAACAACATATGTAGCTAACACTTTCCAATGGAGTAAAGAAACTCACAATCAAGAGCTAGATCAGCAAAATAAAGATTGGCGCATGGAAAAGGGTGTCTACCACCATGATGACGATGCATTAACTCTTATGCTTGAGCGCAAGGAGCAATACTCTATAGAAGTGCAACATACCATTGAAGCATTACTTACCATTGCTCTAGACCAGCAAGACCCAGTTCGTTACCTAAAAGATCTTACCTCACTAGATCTATCCAACCGCAAGCTTACCGATATAAGCCCGTTAGCTTACCTATCGAACCTAGAAGTGCTCAATCTCGAAGATAACCTTATTGAGGATCCAACCTCACTCGCTGCTTTACCGCATTTAATAAATCTAAATCTAAATAATAACCGAATTAGCGATGCACAAGGATTATCAGAACTCTCAAGCATAGAACAATTGCATATAGCAAATAATCAAATAAGTTCTATTGAACCATTAGTAACATTAAAAAACCTTAAAGGTCTCTCGTTGGGGGGGAATACTATTGAAAATGTCCATCAGCTAGAACAACTTAAAAATCTTGAACATCTAGATCTAAGTAATAACAAACTGCTTAACATCAACTCACTCATGAGTCTTACGCAACTTGCATCACTTGAGCTTGCACATAATGAGATTATTGATATTGCACCGTTATCAGGCCTTACTGGAATTGAACATCTATCTCTCGAAAACAATAAGATAAAAAACATTGATGCTTTGGCAGAAATGAAACACTTGTGGACATTGAACCTTTCCAATAATCAGATAAGTTCAGTTGAGGCATTGTCAGAACTTTCTTATTTGACCCACCTCTTTCTTGCTAAAAACCAAATAACCGATATCAGACCCCTTTATGCACTCGAGAATCTACATGAAGTAGATCTCCATTCGAATAAGCCTCTTATTACCGACAGAGAAATAGAACCAATGCTTGAATGCTCCCTGATAAAGTCAGTAAGTTATAGCACTGATAAGGAAGCCAGTGGTAAGGGACGCTCTGGATGTATTAATTTTGACTTGTTATACGACGATTAATTAAATAAGAACATTAATGCTTAAGGTACATGCGACTTCGGTCACCTGTACTACTCTCTTTTACGCCTTATCATTAATAATGCGTTCTTCAATTTCTTTAAGCGATGGCTGTAGATGCTTGCGTATAACTCTATCTCTTGCTTTCAAACGTTCTTCAGACGTAGCAAATGGTCCTTCATCTTTGAATAAAATGTCCCATCCTTTTTGCGCTAACGCTTCGTCATACGGTATGCCAATGTAACTATAAAAAGCATTCACTATAGCTTTGTACCTATCCGCACTTCCTCCTAGATGATATTCCCCATGCTCTCCCTCATCTAATTCAAGTAAAAACGCTTTAGGATGATATAAATATCTTCCTGCCGAAGTGCCTTTAGGCTGTTTTTGCAAGAAGTAATACAAAACGCGAGAACTATTTATAGGAGTTACCGTATCTTTTTTCGAATGAACAATGAGAATCGGCAACGTCCTATCAATCATATGAGCGACTGAAATAGGATTCACTCCTTCATGCCCATAAGCCCTTTTAAAATACCAATCGAATGCTTCCGCTGGAAGATCTAAGACCTTCTTCCAGTCTTTTTCCTGATCATACACATATGACACTATAGTATCATTAGGAGATTCGGCTATTAATGCCGATACGGCAGCTCTTCTTAAAGGATATCTTGCCGGCTTTTGCCCAGCTTTAACTGGTTTAGGCTTTAAAAGCCTCCCTACCTTAGTAGGGTACTTTCCAAACGCGTTGAAGGCAGTAAGTGCGCCGCGCGAAGTACCCACAATTACCATTTCTTCCATTATTTTTGCAATACGCTCCTGGACAGGTAATTCCATTGCTGTTTCGAAATTTGCTTTTTTAACTTCAACTGTAGCCCCTAGCAATGCCTCAATGTCTTCTTGTTGGCCTATGCTGCCTTTAATACCACCTTTCTCTCCTGGCTTGACTTGAGGAAAGTTAAAGGAATAATAGGGACAAGTGAAAAGTCGCCACTCATTCGGTCCCGTAGGGGCGTATGCTGCAGCTTGGTCTTTATTTTCCCACAATCCGTGAGCAAAGAGAAATGACATAGGAAGTTGACCTATATAGCCAGGAATGGTCTTTCTTCCTCCCTTTGGATTCATACGCCAGGTTCGTAAGCATTTTTTTGCTAAATCTATCGATTGACCATCACTTTGTACTTGTGTCGTAAAAATATCTGACCATTTATATTTCGGTAGTACCCCCATTGCAGCAACGGTACTACAGCCGACTGCAATTATAAGAGAAAGGAGTAAAGCTGCAAAATTCTTCATTTACATTCCTCTTTTTCATTCAATTAATCTTTTT